>QQUB01000613.1 GCA_008501835.1 Bacteroidota bacterium | reverse complement strand
CCACAGACTTGTTACCTCCTGTCGCCAATGCCGGAGAGCAAATGCAGCTGGATTGTAATGAGACTACTTTGAACCTCAACGGACAAGGTTCCTCCGTGGGCAGCCAGTATGTTTACGAATGGACCACAGATGAGCCAGGAACAGGAATAATTGTAACGGGTGCCAATTCTCTGAGTCCATTGATCGGCGGACCTGGAAATTATTATTTGCAGGTTACGGATAATGACAATGGTTGTACTGCTACGGATGCTACATTTGTTACCCAAGTTACTACCATACCGACAGATTTTGATGTCATCAGCGAGGATGCTGGTTGTTTTGGTGAATCCAACGGTTATATCACCATAGCTGCACAGAATCCCGGATTGCAAATATTGTATTCCTTCAACGATGAGCCTTTTTCCTCCAATGCACAGTTTTCAGGCCTCAATGCAGGAAGTTATTCGCTTACAGCTGAAGATGCTAATGGCTGTCAATGGGATACCACGGTAGTCATTCAGGAGGGCATCGAACTCCAGCTGGATCTTGGTGAGGACTTATTTATTAACCTGGGAGACAGCGTTCAACTTGAACCACAGATTAACTTCCCTCAAGGCTCTATTGATACCCTTAACTGGAGCAACAGGGAGCTGTTGTGGTGCCCGGATTGTTTTGCTCCCCTCACTCATTTACTGACCAACACCTCCACGTTCCAGTTGGATATAGTTGACGAGGATGGTTGTACTGTATCAGATGATATCACCATTTTTGTGGACAAGGACAGAAGGGTGTTTATCCCGAATGTATTCTCACCAAATGGAGATGGCAACAATGATTTATTTGTCATTAACTCCGGGAATGATGTTGTTCAGGTAAGGAGTTTGATCATCCTCAACCGCTGGGGAGAGATGGTTTATGAACGTTTCAACTTCCCTACCAACATCCCTACTTACGGCTGGAATGGTAACTTCAGAGGAAAACCTATGAATCCAAGTGTTTTTGTATTCCAGGCCGAAATTGAATTTGTGGATGGAGAAGTGGAGATATTTACGGGGGATATTACTTTGATGCGGTAGTAAATTCAAATCGAGGCTCAGCCTATCAGGGTGAGCCTCGGTTTACATTACACTCTTTTCACTCCAGCGAATAAATCAATATCATTCAATTCATCCCTGATAATAAACAAGAATGGCCTATCCAGGATGAATTGCACCACTGGCTGTTTTTTTCTAAAAATTCCTCCGATCGCACCCTCTGTCAATGAAGCCGCCTCTGTACCGTCTTCATTCACATGGAGAACGGTAGTTTGGATAATGCTTTCCAGAAATTGCCCTTCGATTTCCTGAAACCACTTCATGTCCTTCGTTAACTCAATAGCTTTTATTATTTCAGAAAAGTTTATTAAACTCTCTATTGAAAATTTTGGCATCCTTAATATTCCTTTTCTAGGGGAATATTGCCTCCTTTTTTCTTTTAAGTCAGTAGTTGCAAGAGATAGGATTAATTCATTAAGACTAACGTCTTTTTTAGGCAAATAAAACTCCATAAACAAGCCATCTTTGATGTAAGGATATTTTATGGATTCATAGTTTTCTGATTCCAAATAAATTAAATCGGTCGGATCATACTCACTCCCACGATTCATATAAGTTTCCTGTACTGTCTTTCCATTTTCCAGGTAAAAAGGTCCTTCAGTATTATAGAAGGAAGAAAAAATATTCTTCCAGTTTGCCTTAAAATAAATAAGGTTTAAAAATAAAGCAAAGGTGTTGTGAGAAATCGGAGTATTAATAGAGGAAATTAATCCTTTTGATTGTTCTTTCACCCAGGAGTTTATAGTCTCTTTTGCAAAGGGCTTTTTAGGGTTTAATTCAATTTGAGGATATTTCCCCAACCATTCCAAAAGCTTTTCTTCAGGTTTTATTTTTTCCGAATGCCAAACCGAAGAGTTGGAATTAATTACCACTTCATAATCAGGAAGCCAATAATAAATCGTCTTTTTAAAATGGGTCCCTTTTTGAAAATCCAGTAAATTTTGTGGGAATTCTTTTTGGGTAAGAATATGCAGCAACAGTTCCAAACCAACGGGTGATAAGAGAAGATTTTGCGATATTTTCTGTTTAGCAAGTGAAGCTAATACTTTTGTAGTTTCAATCAATTTTGAATTCTTCTAGGGTTAAAATAAAATTGTTAATACATTTTCAAATATACCCAAAATAAAGGTTAATATTTCAATAAATGATATTTGATAAATATCCAATTATTATCCAAACTTTCTATTAAACATTCCTAAAATTGAAACACAAACCCCTATTCTTTTCACCTTTTTAAAACAAAAATCCTTCATTTTTTCAAAAAACAATATCTTCGAAAAAAATTTTAGACGACCATGACGTTTAAGCTCACTATTGCGACTACACTTTTACTTCTTTCCATAAGCCTTTTTGGACAAACGCCAACCCCCCAAGACTGTTTGGGAGCTATACCAGTTTGCCAGACGGTTATTTATGAACCTGTACCCGGTACTAACGAAGGTAATTACCCCAATGAGATCGATGCCTCGAATTCATGTGTATCCAGTGAAGACAATTCAATTTGGTACACCTTTACTGCAAATACCAAGGGTAATCTCAACTTTGTCATCACGCCCGATGACC
>QQUB01000549.1 GCA_008501835.1 Bacteroidota bacterium | reverse complement strand
CCCAGTATGTGATGAAGGTGGTGAGGTTGTAGATTGTTATGAAGGCCCAGCTTGTGATGGTCCAGGATATACAATTGGTAATTTCCCAGCTTGTGATGATTCAGTCTGTAGTTATGACCCATTCTGCTGTGATATTTCATGGGATAGTATTTGTGAAGGGGAAGCTGCTGCAGATCCTAACTGTTTCGAATGTACATTTGCTGGTATTGCTGCCTGTGGCGGCGGTGGAAACGGTGGCGGACCTGACGACAATGATGGAGACTGCTGTTCTGCAAATGGAACTCCTGGTTGTGAGTACAATGACTGCGAAGCTATTGTATGTGGTATTGATCCTTTCTGTTGTGATATTTCATGGGATGGAATTTGTGCAGGAGAAGCTGAAGACTTCTGTGGCGGTCTCTGTAATGGAGGTTTGATGGCTGAAGTTGGAAACGAAGAGGAAACCATCGAAGATGGTAATACTGAAAAAGTAGATAATCTCGTTCTCTTCCCGAATCCATCTGCTGGTCAGATCAATATTGCAGTTGAGGACTTCATGGGTGAATCAGTTGCAATGACTATTACCAATACTATGGGCCAGAGAGTCTGGATTCAGCGCATTGATGTGCTTGAAACTTCCAGAATTGCAGTTGATCTTACTGACAGCCGCTATCCATCTGGCGTTTACTACATGACAATGTATGTAAACGATGCGGTGCTGACAAAGCAATTCGTATTGAGTAAATAAGTTTGAATCTTTATAAAACTCATTTTTGAAAGTAAACGCCCCGACCTCAGGTCGGGGCGTTTTTTTTTGTCTTATAGGTACTCTTTAAATAAAAAAGCCCGGAGGAAGAACACTCGTTCTTTCCCCCGGACTGCTTTTCAACCATTTTTTGAATGCTTCTTTTGAATTAGAAGGTTGCCGTCATTGATTTGACCTTATTTTGAACAAATTCGTCAATGACAGTCTTCAAGGTTGGTTCACCTATGCTTTGTAGATCATAATATACTCTGGTATGTGGATGCTTAATATTGATCACCCGGCTTAAATCGATAGGTGTACCTACGATAACTGCATCACAATCAGTATTATTAATGGTAGTTTCCAGATCAGCTAATTGTTGAGGACTGTAACCCATTGCAGGTAATAATTGTCCGATCTCTGGATAGATTTCAAATGTTTCAGCCAGTTTTCCCGTAAGGAATGGTCGGGGATCGATCAATTCTCCTGCTCCATATTTTTTGGCTGCAACTGTTCCGGCACCAAGTTTCATGCCTCCATGAGTCAGGGTAGGACCATCTTCTACGACGAGTACTCGCTTTCCCTTAATAATAGAAGGATCATCGATTTTTACAGGTGATGCTGCATCAATTACAGTAGCAATAGGATTGAGTTTTTCAATGTTTTCCCGAACAATCTGTATGCCTTCAGGAGGCGCCGTATCAATTTTGTTGATAATAATTGTGTCGGACATTCTAACATTGATGCCGCCTGGATAATAATTTAGTTCGTGACCAGGACGGAGGGGATCCATAAGTGTGATGTATTGGTCACTCTTATAGAAGGAGAAGTCATTATTTCCACCGTCCCAAACAACTACATCACAACCATCTGGATCGTTTTCTGCAGCTCTTAGAATGGCTTCATAGTCTACTCCGGCATAAATTACATTACCTCTGACGATATGAGGTTCATATTCTTCCATTTCCTCAATGGTACACTTATGTTTTTTAAGGTCGTCGAGTTCTGCAAATCGTTGTACTTTTTGTTTTGCCAAATCTCCGTAAGGCATTGGGTGACGTACGGCCACCACCTTAAGACCATGTTCCATAAGTAATTCGATAACTCTCCTGGAAGTTTGACTTTTACCAACCCCGGTTCTAACCGCACAGACTGAAATAACCGGTTTTGTGCTTTTGACCATCGTAGCTTCAGTTCCCAGCAACATGAAATTGGCGCCAGCAGAGTTAACGACAGCATTCATGGTCATTACTTTTTGGTAGCTGACATCACTATAGGAAAAAACACAAGTGTCTACTTCATATTTTTTAATCAGCTCTGTTAGTTCTTCTTCAGGCATAATAGGGATGCCATCTGGATATAAACTTCCCGCTAATTCATTTGGGTATTTCCTGTCGTCTATATCTGGAATCTGGGCAGCAGTGAACGCTACAACCTCATAAGAATAATTTTCTCTGAAATAAGTATTGAAATTGTGAAAATCACGGCCTGCAGCACCGAGAATGATTACTTTTTCTCTTGACATAATTGATGGTTTTATTTAAAAATCTATGGGTGAATCCGGAGGATTTTTTCCCCGGATAACAATCCGTTCCGTCAAGGATGTCCAAAAAAGCGGGCTACAAGCTTACAGTTGGCAACTGTGTCATGGTACAAACAAATATACTAAATTTCTGCAACTTTTACATGTAAAAACGAAGATTGTTTTGAAAATAGAGTGTTTATGTGATTTTCAATCTTTTCCTCTCATTGGTAGTAGAATTAGAGGACTAATGAGTATTGCCACGCCACAAATTAATAACAAGGCGTAGCCAATTCCAAATAAATCTGCCAGCCATCCTGTTAAGGGGGCCAAAACGGCTGCGGTTATACTATGCACTTGCGATTCAACAGATAATACCGAGGCCATGATC
>QQUB01000861.1 GCA_008501835.1 Bacteroidota bacterium | reverse complement strand
AAGCTGATGATGGCAAAGTTGGCATCGCCTTCTTCTTCCATTCCGCCTCCGGCAAAGAGTAACATTTCCTGGATACTGTCGTCAGCACCTTGCTTGACGAAAATATCGACATTTTGCTGATCTTTGGTTCTAACGGTCATCAGGACTTCGTAATCCTTGGTATCAATTTTTTCTTTAGCTTCTTTATAGAAAGCAAGCGGAGTAACATCAGTTGTCAGGATGCGGAGCTCCTTCATATCTTTTGCGATCTCCATTACAGCCTTTAATTCATCCTCATCGACATCTCCTTCTTCCAGGTCGAGGTTAGTGAATACCTCATTCATGATATTGAAAAATTTGGGGCTGATGAAGACAACTGTAAAACGTTCGTCATCTACATATTGCTTAAAATACTGGTCAATAGCATTATTCTGTGCCTGGACCATTAAAATTACTCCTAAAAAGAAGAGTACACTGAGACTGATTTTCTTGAAATTCATTTTAATTCATTTTTATGTTTAACAATTGTCGGCTTAATTAGGCTTGCTTATAACAAGTTTTATAAAAAGGCCGGGTGATTTACTTCATTATTTCTTTCCAGCGAACGCGGGATTTACTCATTTCTTCTGCCATTGTACCTGCTCCGACATTAATTCCAAAAGATGTCTTTTTAAGAGCCATCAGGGTTACCTCATAGGCTTCCTCTTGAGTTTTAACTTCGTATTTGGTCCAGTCAATAGATTCATCGGAATCAGCGATTGGCTGGGTAACAGGTTCAGGCTTTTCATAGAAATAGAAGGCTGCCAATACAAAAACAACGGCTGCTGCGATCCTGCTGATGTTTTTTAGATTGAGGCGGAAAACCTTAGCTTCTTTTTTCTTGGTTTTAACTGATTTGGGGAGATTATTTTCTGATTGCAAACGCTCCATCAGTTTGTCATCGAAGTTATCGGAAAGCTGTACGCCTTCGGCATCGTTGAAAAACCTGAATAAGGGAGCGTACTCCTCAAAATCGGGGTGTATATCGCTGTAGGAGAAATAATCCTTCAGCTGCTTTTCCTCCTGGAGAGAAGTTTCTCCGGCGAAGTACTTATCGAGTAGTTTAGCGATTTGTGTATTATTCATGGAGACTCGATTTTAATAATTTTTTACGGATGGCGGTCCGTGCTCTGAATAAATAAATTTTCACCTGACTCAACGGGATCTCGAGGGCTTCGCTGATCTCTTTATAGCTATACCCTTCGATATCTCTCAATTGCATCGCAGCTTTTTGTTTTTCAGGCAATTCGTTCATCAGCTTTTTGATGTGATTGAATGTGTCCTTTGATTGTACGATGCGTTCGGGTGTTACATTGTCGGAGCCGTTATAGGAAGTATCCAGTTCGACGACTCTTTTGTGTTTGGATCTCAATTTGTCAATGGACAGGTTACGCGTCATACGCATTCCCCAGGCTTCCATATTGGTCACCTTGTCCCAATCTTGTTTTTTCTGCCAGATCTTTACCAAAACTTCCTGCACAATATCCTCTGCTTCGGCACTACTGGAAGTAATGCTGAGCGCAAACCTGTAAAGTTTGTTTTTTATCGGTAGCACAGTTTCTGTAAAAAAGTCTTGTGACATTTTGTTTTGTTGTTACGTTAGCAAGACGATGTGATTTTTAAAAGGTTACAGTAAGTTAATAAAAATTTAATTTTTTCGAATTTTAGACTTGAGAAGGGGTTTCTGCTTAATTTGGATTAACTTATTGAAAGTTGAAAATTGAGGCTTGAAATTTACCAAGATGCTATTTGTAGCAACTTAGATTAAATAGTTACTTTTGTGCTCTCCTGACGAGAGTTTCGAGACGTCACTTAGGTTCCTTTTACGAGAAAACAAAAATGCGGGTAATCCGTTTTAAGTTTGAATGAAGAAACTAGATAAATTACTGATCAAATCCTTTGTAGGACCGTTCATCGTGACCTTCATGATCGCCACCTTTGTGTTGCTGATGCAATTCCTTTGGTTGTATGTGGACGACCTTGCAGGAAAAGGACTTGGTATGCTTATCGTTTTTGAATTGTTGGGATATAAGTGTGTCGGTTTGATTCCTATGGCCATGCCTTTGGCCATTCTCATATCTTCTGTAATGGTGTTTGGAAATATGGGAGAGCGCTATGAGTTATCAAGTTTTAAGTCAGGAGGTGTTTCTTTGGCAAGGATTATGGCTCCTATTATTTTTCTTGGATTTCTGGGGTCATTTTTCTCCTATTTTGCAAATAATTACCTTATTCCCGTGGCGAATTTGAAGTTCGGCTCGAGGATGTATGATATACAGCATCAAAAACCTGCACTTAATCTTGAGGCAGGAGTATTTAATGATGATTTTGACGGGTTTGCCATTCACATCAACGAAAAACTTCCGGATGGTAATACCATAAAAGATGTCCTGATCTATGACCACAGAGATGCCAGCAGTGGTCTTTTGCGGGAAATTGCTGCCAGAGAGGGTGAGATGTTTGCCGATGAGAATGACAAATATTTTGTTTTGAACCTTAAAGACGGCAATCAGTACGTCGAACAAAAATCAGCCACAAGGAAAGGAAAGAATAAGGGACAAACCTACCCGTTTATTCGCACTAAGTTCAAGCGATGGACTAAGTTATTTGATATGGGGGAATTT
>QQUB01000120.1 GCA_008501835.1 Bacteroidota bacterium | reverse complement strand
CAGCAATTGCTTTCATGAGCCAGGGACCTTCCCTGAGTACTACGGTTGGTGCCAATCTTCGCTATTCTCGTCGTGAGTGGCAAGAGGTTGCCATTCGTGCGGGACTGTGGGGCCATGTTGCCAATAAGCTGGACAAAGAGGTGCACCTGGATGCTATGACCGTTTCTGCTATTCTGGAATTTGAGTGGATGAACTTCGGACTCAGCTACGATATTACCACTTCAGTATTGTCAGAAGCGAATAACTCTCGAGGTGCCTTTGAGGTATCCTTCATCTATGTTCATCGCCCGAGAGACAGGCGAGCACGGGTGGATTGTCCTAGATTTTAGAAAATATAAAAGAGGTCGCTTCAAAAGTGGAAATGTCTACTTTGGTGCGAGATTTCTTTTTGTTTCACGCGGATTACGCGGATTTTCGCAGATGTCTTAATTAATTATCATAAAAATATCTGCGTTTTTCTGCGTTATCTGCGTGAACCCTGCTAATGTGACAGCCCTTGAATTATTCTACCAATCGAATTCCCTTTTCCTCAAGGATAATCAATCGTTTTTTATAGAGCCCTCCGATCGCCTTTTTAAAGGTTTTTTTACTCTCACCAAAAATACTGTAAATCAGCTCCGGATGGCTTTTGTCGGTTACCGGAATAAAGCCGCCTTCATCTTTTAATTTTTTCAGGATTTTCTCTCCCAGATCATCCACCTTACCAACTCCGGGTTTATGCAGTGTGAGATCGATCTTTTTATCATCCCGAACCTTTTTGATGTACCCCTTCATCCTCTGGCCTCTTTCCAGCTTCTGGAAAACTTCGTCTTTGTACAACATACCGAGGTGATTGTCATTGATAATCACCTTGAATCCAATAGGGGTTTTGCTCCAGATTTGTAAAAATACCTCCTGACCGGCTTCATATTCGTCAGCTGTAAGTTCCAGAAATTCATCCAACTTTGCGGAAGCGGCTATTCGTTCGCTTTCTTCATCCAGGTAAACAGCAACGATATGTGATTCGCCTACCTGCATCTTGGACCGTTGTTCCCGAAAAGGAACCAACAGATCTTTTGCAAGGCCCCAATCGAGGAACGCACCGATCTCATTGACCGCAACTACTTCCAAAAAGGCAATATCTCCTACCATGGCATGAGGTTTTTCCGTAGTGGCTATCAAACGATCTTCGGAATCGGTATAAATGAAAACATCCAGGTTGCCGTCAATCTCATATTGTTCCGGGACATACCTTTTGGGTAAAAGAATCTCCCCTTTAGCACCGCCGTCCAGGTACAAACCAAAATCAACCTCCTTGACTATCCTTAGTGAATTTATTTTGCCTATTTCTATCATAATGAAAATGTTGACAAGCCCTGCATTTCCTATTTTAGAAAACTATCAGGTCCTGGTTCTGTGCAAATGTAGCAAAATATGTCTATTCTATTTTTCATCTTCTTTTTTTTCGCTACTTTCACGATCCAGTAGGGCTTTCTATAAAAGAGGGAGCCACGAATGTACGAATGGTTTTTTTGTTTCTGATCTGCTTTAAATTCGTGTCATCAAAATAATAATCATCAATTCGTGTATTCGTGGCTTTATATCAAAATTGTGATAATAAAAAAGCTCCTCACTATCCAGAGAAATCGGAGAACAAATGGAAATCATCAACTATCCTTTATTGACTTTCGATATAAAGCAGGGTGCAGTTCTTGGCATCCTGGTTGGTACGGGTTTGAATGCGGTAGAAAAAGATATTGAAACCCTGAAGGTGAAATTGGGAAAACATTTGTTCAAAGAGTATAAGAAGCATGGCAACTATCCTTACTTTGAAATGGATAATCCAAAGTTAAAGGTTTTGGAGGTTGCTGTAAGACCTGCTTATCAATCTGATGACACAACTTTTCCATTAGCTCATTCTTATAAAGTTCCTGTTCCAATAGTTTTTGGAGGAACCCCTAATGGTGGATTTGAATGTTATTTGCCGCTCTTAAGGAGAAGATTTACCTATTACAAAAAAGATCAGCTGGTAACTTTAGCCAGACATTTTTCCACACACCTTTTAGGACAGCTGGAACCCGAAAAGATCTTCCGATTGCTTTCCTATGCCAAACCTCACCTGGATACCGTTACGTTAAAAGTCAACCTGGACAGGGCTCCGGATTGGGGAGGATTTAACTATAAGAGGACTTATAAGGCATTGCCAAAACTTGCGGAAGAATATCCTAACCCCCAAAACACCCGAAAACGGAAAAGTCCCTTCCCTGACGCAGCATGGGAACGGGATCAGGAAGTGAGGGATTTGGTCAATGAACTGGTCAATTCAAGGGCGAATGTGCTTTTGGTAGGTGAACCCGGGGTAGGTAAGAGTGCTGTTTTGCGTGCTGCGATCCGAATGGTGAAGAGCAAAAAGAATAAACAGGATCTCGGATTTAAGTTTTGGAATATGCTTCCTGACCGGATTACCTCGTCTGCCAAATATCTCGGAGAATGGCAGGAAACCTGTGAGGTGCTGGTGGAAGAACTGGAATCTGATAATGGAATCCTTTGGGTAGAAAATATTATGCAATTGTTGTCCAGCGGAGGGGAGGGACCTGAAAGCAGTGTAGCAGCTTTTTTTCTACCGTTCATGCAACAAGGAAAATTGCAGGTTGTAGGGGAAGTTACAGTAAGGGAACTGGAAAAAATGCGACAATTACTGCCTGCTTTTGTTCAGTCTTTCCGCACCATACAGATCGATGAGCTGGCCGAAACGGAGGTACATAACATATTCGCCAAATTCGCTGATCATTGTAATAAACGCTTTAGTATTAATATCAACCAGGATGCGCTGAACCTGAGTTTTCGACTGTTGAAGAGGTATATTCCTTACGAACATTTTCCAGGCAAAGGGATTAAATTCCTGAGTAAGTGTGTTCATGAAGTACAGATTATCGAAGGAGAATCAGTTGGAAAGGAACAGGTCATCCAACAATTCATTGACCAAACAGGTTTGCCGGCATTATTCCTCCAGGATGACATTTCGCTGGACGCCCAGGCACTGGAAGGATATTTTAGTTCAAGAATTATCGGGCAGCAGGATGCTGTGGAAAAGCTCAGCAGCCTGGTCAAGATATTCAAAGCCCGACTCAATGATCCCCGCAAACCCATTCAGACCTTATTGTTTGCCGGTCCTACGGGAGTTGGCAAAACAGCTTCCGCAAAAGTTCTGGCCGGTTATTTCTTTGGTCAGGGGCAACGGAAACAACCTTTGATCAGAATCGACATGAGCGAATTCCAACACCCTGGGCAGTTGAGCCGATTGGTCGGTTCAGGCAGGGAAGTAGGTCAGTTGGTGAAGGAAGTTCGGGAAAAACCATTTGCGGTGGTTTTATTCGATGAGATCGAAAAGGCACACCCGGCAGTTTTTGATGCCTTGCTGACTTTGTTGGATGAAGGTTTGCTGGTGGATACATATGGACGAGTTACGAATTTCAGGAATACCATTATCATCATGGCCTCCAATGTTGGAGCTTCCGAAAGAACCATGATGGCCTTTCAAAAAACCGATAGCGAGGAAAGCAAATACATGTCGGCCATCCACAAATTCTTCCGGCCTGAATTTATTAACCGTATTGATTCGGTCGTGTTATTTAATCCTTTAACCAGAGAGGCTATTCGGAAGATTACCTTGAAGGAATTGGAAGAGCTGAAGGAAAGGGATGGATTTATAAAAAGAAAACTCAAGCTGACCTTTACGGACGAACTGGTTAACCATATAACTCTCGTCGGATTTGATGAAAAATATGGAGCAAGGCCTTTGCAGCGAGCCATCGATCAGGTATTGATCAGCCCACTGGCCAAATGGATGCTGGAACACCCTGAGGTGAATTCATGTGACCTTGAGTTGGATTTTGATAAAAAATTGATAGTGAGAGACTAATGATGATTCAGTTCTTATTCTACATTAATCATTTTTAGTCCTGGTTAACATCAAACACCAATATCCTCATTCCACAACTCCGGCTTCTCCCGGATGAAGGTCTCCATCATTTCGATACACTCCTCATCGTTCATTACTTCTACTTCAAGTCCTCGTTCCTGCAATAATTGTTCCTCACCCAAAAAGGTTTTGTTCTCACCAATTACTACTTTAGGAATACCATAGAGTAGAATGGCCCCCGAACACATGGAGCATGGGGACAGGGTAGTATAAATCACACATTCCCGATAGACGGATGCCGGTAGTCGTCCGGCATTTTCGAGGGCATCCATTTCACCATGAAGGATACAGCTGCCTTGTTGCACACGCCTGTTGTGTCCACGGCCGATAATCTTACCATTGTGTACCAAAACACTACCTATGGGGATGCCGCCTTCAGCAAGTCCTTTTTTGGCCTCTTCTATTGCTGCTTGTAGGAATTTATCCATTGAACTTATTCATTTGGAGAAAGTGTATTAACAACATCAAAAACATTACTGACAATCAAAAGAACGATGGTAGTAAAAATGATAAGCGCACCCAGTAAACCTACTATTTTGTAAAACCCCCATGTTTCCTTTTTTCGAATGCTTAGAATGGCATTCCTCAAACCTCCAAAGGAAGTAATTAAAACAACAAGTACTGGTATGCCAAACAACAGTGCTTTAATGGAATCTTGCAGCTGGTCGATCCAGGATTCGGGGATTAGGGTCAACAGGAATGATATACCCATGAATCCGAGGGTCCATAAAAATAACAAGAAAGATAGCCTTGCGTGTTTGGTTTGTGTTTGGTTTAAGTTACTGTCGAGGATTTTTTCTTCTTCCATTTTATTGTTTTTTCAAAGCATTACCTGGTTTATGAACATAGTAGAATGCTTTTTTAAGAATAGTAAGCTATGTAATCCAGTACATAGCTATAGATTACCAGGATACCCAAAAGCACAAAAACCAGTCCGCCGAGAAATCCGATAACTTTTTGGTAAACCCATGGCTCCCTGTTGATCATGCTAAAAATTGCGTGTCTGAAACCACCAACACCTGTGATCATCATGGCCAGGGTAGGCAGGCTGAATAAAATGTCCACCCAGAGACTTGGGAGTCCAAGCAGCCATAAGGCGGAAAGTTGGGAAATTACCAGTGCAAGGCAAAAAAAGCTTACCGTCCATAATAGCATTTTGAAGGAAAGCCTTGCATGTTTAATGCCAGGGTCCTGAATCGGTTTGTCCAGGATTTGATCATCTCGCATGTCATTATTTTTTCAAGGCATCACTCGGTTTGGGGACGTAATGCCCCCGCCCACCGGCTCTTTCATCGTCAAAGGTATTTGGTGCCTTGTCCTTGACCTGATAATCCTTCCAGGTTTCATGTTCAGACCCGTCATCTGTTCTCACCATCGTGATGCAATTTTCAACCGGACAGACGAGGGAACAAAGGTTGCATCCCACACAATTTTCATCGATAATTTCCGGTATTCTATTCGTTGAGTTTTCAGGTATGCGAATGGCTTGGTGAGCTCCATCTTCACAAGCGATATAACAAAGGTCACAGCCAATGCATTTATCTTTGTTAATACTGGCTTTGACCTCGTATTTCATGTTGAGGTCTTCCCAGTCTTTAACATTTGGAAGTGCTTTTCCGACCATTTCATCAATGGTTTCAAAACCCTTCTCTATCATGTATTCTTCAAACCCACTGATCATTTCCCTGACGATACCGAAGCCATAATGCATCACAGCTGTACAAACCTGTACATTGGAAGCACCCAGCATGATATGCTCCATAGCGTCCCTCCAGGTTTCGATACCACCAATACCGGAAATAGGTAATTTGAATTCGGGGTGAATGGCACAGTTCTTAACCATGTTCAAAGCAATGGGTTTCACCGCAGGGCCACAGTAACCACCATTCGTGCTCTTGCCATCAACAACAGGGTAGGGGACAAAGTTATCCAGGTCGACCCCTACCAGGCTTTGAATGGTGTTGATCAATGAAATGGCATCTGCACCACCCATCTGAGAGGCTAAGGCGGGTTGGGTAATGTCAGTGATGTTGGGAGTGAGTTTTACGATCACAGGCACTTTTGCTACTTCCATAACCCAGCCTACCAGGGTTTTGATGACCTCAGGTTCCTGACCTACAGCGGAACCCATACCACGTTCACACATACCATGCGGACATCCGAAATTGAGTTCAATTCCATCTGCGCCAGCGTTCTGAACATCGTTCACTATCTGGTGCCACTCCTTTTTTGACTGAACCATGAGGGAAGCAATAACCGCATGGTCAGGAAAATATTTCTTGACTTCCTCCATCTCTCTTAAATTATCGCTTAAGGGACGGTCAGAGATCAATTCAATGTTATTGAACCCCATCATGCGTTTGTCCTTGTAGTTGACAGCTCCGTACCGGCTGGAGGTATTTACTACAGGAATACCCAGGGTTTTCCAGACAGCTCCTCCCCATCCGGCATCAAAGGCTTTCATGATCTGATACCCTGAATTTGTCGGTGGTGCAGAAGCCAGCCAAAAGGGATTTGGAGATTTGATTCCTGCAAGATTGGCGGTCAGATTTGGCATGGTCAAAGATTTTATTGATCAATTTACAAAAATAGATATAAAAAACCCCGAATCCGGAATGAATTCGGGGCAAATTTTAATCAACTCTATTTAAAAATCTTACATCATTTGATCATCAATACAAATTCCACTCGACGGTTTTGTGCACGTCCTGCTTCCGTATTATTGGTAGCGATCGGTTGCCCTTCGCCATATCCTTTGGCTACCATTCTGTGCTTGGGGATGCCATTTGCATTAAGCCATATCAAACAGGCCTCTGCCCGCATTTGGGATAAAGTCAGGTTTTTATTTGGATCGCCTACATTATCCGTATGGCCTGCAATTGCCAGGGAATAATAAGGATATTTATTCATGATATCCCTGATTTGTCGCAAGACCGGAATAGAAACAGGTTTCAACACCGCCTGGGCGGTTTCAAACTGAATGTTTTTTATCGCAACATTGAGTACTTCTTTTTCAGCATCTTCCAGTTCGGAACATCCACCATTACTTTTCGGACCTACTTCATTCGGGCAATTATCATCCTTGTCGGCAATGCCGTCCCCATCAGCATCGGGACAACCCTTGAGAATTTTTTCTCCATATTCATCGGGGCAATCATCCTCTGCATTGACTAATCCATCATTATCCATATCACATCTGTCAGCATTTCTTTCAGGGTCACAAGGATCGAGAGGGTTACTTTCACTTTCTTCGATGGTGGCATTACCGTTGCGGTTTTCCATGCCGTCAGTCAGCCCGTCGCCGTCCGTATCCGGATTGTTGGGATCTGTCCCGAGGATGGTTTCAATATTATCCGCAATGCCGTCATTGTCTGAATCGGGGCACCCCATGAGGTTGCCTTTAAGTAGCGGGCAATTATCATCTTTATCCGCAATGCCATCGCCGTCAGTGTCCGGACAACCATTGGCCTGGGCAGTTCCGGCTATTTCGGGACAAGCATCATCCTTATCCGCAATGCCATCATTGTCTGCATCACTTTTGCCCCCAAGTTTCATGGCAAGTCTAACACCACCGGCCAGGAACCAGTCGTTGTTATCGGCATTACCGCTTGCGCTAACACCATCCAGAAGGTCTGACGAGGATCGATTTACGGTAAACTCCAGATCTAACCCAAGTTTTTGGTTAATATCAAATCTGATACCACCACCAATAGGTAAATTTAAACTTGAGCTGCTGCTGTTTAATTCATTTTGATCTTGTAGGGTAGAAGTGGCAAATTTGTCGGTAGCTTTGGAATAATCTGCTTCTACATTCATGATATCATAGGCAACCCCGGCTGTAATATAAGGGGATACCATTTTTTTGAAACCTTCTTCACCTCCATATCTCATAGCTCCCAGAGGTTCATATCTCAATAATAATCCGATTTGATTTACTCCTGAAGTAAAACTAATATTACGGTCTGAAACACCAAATCCCTTGTCCATGCGCACGGCATCATCTCCTTTTAAGCCGGCATGTAGAAAATTGAACTGGGCCGATATGGTGGGTGTGAAATTATACCTTATGTCGGCTCCGAAAGCCAGGCGTGTTTGGTCAAAATAAGGGAATATGTCTGAATGTACCAGGTCCCCGAAATAAGAGGAACCACCTACAAACAGGCCAGCCTCCCATTTATCCTGGGCATTAATTACATAGGTGCCTGCCAGGAAAAAAACAACTAATAGATAAATTCTTTTCATGTGTAAATAATTGATTATGGGTAAACAAAAAAAGCAAAGGACCATCAACGGTCTCTCTCAAAGGGATGACTCTAGCACGTTGTGTGCTTTGATAATGTAGACGTGTTTTATGGAAAAGAGTAACATTTTGGGTGTTAAACCAAAAGTTTCGCCACGGCACCAATTAGGAAATTGGTCATAATGACAATTAGTTATTGATACGGGCTTATTTTAATTGTGTTGCCTAATATTGGAAATAATCACAAAATAGTTAGGCAAATCATCCGCCAAGGGTCTCCTCACCAATTATCCAGTTGTGGATGCCGATAGCAGCTATTTTGGCCTCAGCAGCAGCATTGACCACCTCGGCTCCTCCATTGACTGCATCGCCACCTGCAAAGTATTTTGGATTTTTACATTGGAAAGATTCCGGATCAACCAAAATCCTTCCTTTACGATCGAGATCCATTCCATCAATTTGTTCAAGTAATTCGATCATTTTTGATTGACCGGTTGCCCTGATAACCATATCACTGGAAATATCAAATTCACTATTTTCAACGGGTACAACTCTTCCGTCGATTACTTCCGTTTTTGTGAATCTCACACCTTCTACCTTTTCTGTACCCAAAATAGCCACGGGTGAAATATTGAACATACCTTTCACCCCAACACTTTTTGCCAGATCATATTCAAATTCATAGGCTCTTTTTTCAGCTTTTGATCTTCGATAGGCCAGGATTACCTCATCAGCTCCTAACCGGGCACATTCTGAAGCGGCGTCCATCGCAGTATTTCCTCCGCCGATAATAATGACTTTTTTCCCAATGAAGGTTTGGAGCGGATTTAGTTTCATCTGTTCAATGAACTCTGTTGCACCGATACAATTGGTTAATCCCTCTCCCTCAATTAACAGTGATGCTGTTTTACCCAGGCCAATTCCCAGAAAGATGGCACTGTAGTTCTCCTCCAGATCAGTCAATTGCTCATGAGTTGTGACTGGAGAATTGTACTTGATGGCAAAACCAAATTGCCTTTGAAGATATTCAACTTCCTTCAGGGCTTCTTCATTGGTGATTTTGTACGGCGCGACTCCATGTAGGACTAATCCTGACGGAGCACTTTTGGCTTCATAAATATCTACATCATAACCCATAGAACTGAGTTCACAGGCACAGGAAATTCCTGCCGGTCCGGCACCGATCACGGCGATTTTTTTCCCATTTTTCTCAACGGCTTTGGAAAGTGAAAGGTCCTTATCCATCGCCTTGGTGGTAGCAAAAGACTGAAGCCGTCCAATGTCGATGGGTTTGACGCCTTGTTCGTTGAAAACACACGCCCCTTCACACAATACCTCTGTCGGGCAGACTTTGCCACAGGTATTTCCAAAATAGTTGGCTTTGTAAATCGTTTTGGCTGAGCCGTTTAGATTGCCAGTATTGATCTGTTTGATGAATAGGGGAATATCTATTCCAGTCGGACAAGCTTTGACACATGGTGCATCATAGCAGAATAGACAACGACCACTTTCATAATAAGCTTCCGTTGAATTCATCAAAGGTTTGATCTGTTCGAAATTTTTCTCTACTTCTTCGAGTGTGGAGGGTTGGTTGTACTCAGCCATGATTGTTAGTTGATGTTAAAGGTCGGTCATTGGTCCATAAGTTTCTGGTCTGCGGTCGCGGTAGAATTGCCACACGGATCTGACTTCCTCGATCATTTCAAGATCAAATTCTGCCACGAGTAATTCGTCTTTGTCTTCAGAGGCCTGTTTGAATATTTGACCTCTGGGGTCTACGAAATAGGAACTTCCGTAAAATGTCCCAATATTCCAGGGGGCTTCCGTTCCTACCCGGTTAATACATCCCATGAAATAACCGTTGGCAGCGGCATGGGCAGGTTGTTCCAATTCCCAAAGGTACTGAGAAAGCCCTGAAACTGTTGCGGATGGATTGTATACGATTTCTGCTCCATTCAACCCTAAAACCCTTGCTCCTTCCGGAAAATGCCGGTCATAGCAAATATAAACCCCAATGGTGGCATATTTCGTTTTAAATACAGGGTACCCCAGATTACCGGGCTTAAAAAAGAATTTTTCGTAAAACCCTGAGGTGTGTGGGATGTGGTTCTTCCGGTATTTTCCCAGATAGGTGCCATCTGCATCAATCACAGCTGCAGTATTATACAATACACCGGCCTGCTCCTTCTCAAACATCGGCACAATAATGACCATATTGTATTTTTTAGCATATTCGGCCATCAGATCAGTTGTAGGACCTGGAACGGTTTCAGCAGAAGCGTACCACTTTGGGTCCTGTCCCGGACAGAAATACGGGGTGTTGAAAATTTCCTGTAAACAAAGAATCTGTACTCCTTGCTTCCCGGCTTCTTCAATGTAAGGAATATGTTTGTCAAGCATTGCCTGCTTGATCTCATCAATGGTACCTTCTCCCTCAGTTAAAGGGAGGCTTAGCTGGATTAA
>QQUB01000067.1 GCA_008501835.1 Bacteroidota bacterium | reverse complement strand
GGAAACGGCAAACATTTCTTCCATCCATCTTGGAGGTGCAGTTTGATAATACAATTCGGCCGTTATGGTTAAAGGGCCGTTATATCCTTCAACGGGGATGTTATAGAAAACCTTATCCTTGCCACTTCCTTCGAGATCATCCTCAATATTGAAATCCGGATCCGAAACTGCCTGCCCGACAATAGCTACTGTGTCGTATAAGGACGTTGTTGATGTAAATCCTCTTGGAGGCAGGCGGTTGTCTTTCAAATGGTGATCCATGTATTCAAGGACGGTTGTGCGGTTACCATTAATGTCTGCAACGACCATTTCATAGATCTGTACCTCCTCTTCCGAACGAATCGTTTGATAATGGGATTCAAAAAAGGGATCTTGTCCATATACTTCAAAATCTTCATCCCAGTTGCCGGATTCGAATATGGTTACTCCTTCTTCGGTTTGGGCTGATACTTTCAGGAAGGCTCTTCTTGAAGGATAGCCGGAAGGAAATTTATGGCCGGCCTTGTTTTCAAGGGTAATGCAGACAAAGGCAGTGTCACCGGTCCTTTCAATGGCTTCCATATCCATGTTTACCGACCGATTTTGCAGCATATCCATCGTGGAACTGATCGCCTCTGCAAAATGTTCTGGTTCTGCATTGATACCCAGTGCTACCCGGTTGTCCTGCATCAGGTTTAACATGAAAGCATTGGCTCCCGAAAATTTATGCAAAGCAAAGGGGGAGCGGGGTTCGGTTTCAAAACCGGCAGCGATGAAAACACTTCCTTTGGCAAGTGCGGGCATGTGACAACTCTGGCAGCTGATGTCAGCCTCGTTATAGTAGGAATTTAGCCATTCATGATAAGTGGCCTGTTCCACAAAGCGATTATCTGTGAATTCACCGTTATCCGGGTCGATGGTTTGGGTGATCAGGGTATGACATCCTGCACAAATGCCGGCATCACTGATGTGTTCGGAATAAACAGGATCGTACCCGGTTTCCAAAGCCATAGGGGTGTGTAACGGGTCGGTATAGGGGCCATAAGCTACTTTAGCCGTATCGAAATGCAGAATTCCGGAATTGGTTTCTCCAAGTAATTCCGTTGATTGTTGATGACATGCGAGACAGGAAACACCGTCGAGGGCGATGGAATCGGCAACCATTTCAGCTATGGAATAGTGTGGATTGCCATTGTATTGGGCGTTATAATTACCAAGTGGGGCATGACATTTGGTACAGGTACTTTCTATTTCTACCTGGTGTTCAGGGTTTTCCAAAACTTCATGACTCACCTTCGCCCGCCAGAAAGGATCTTTGGCCGAATTAGCCATCATACTCGCCCGCCAGTCGTCTACTACATTGATATCATTACCGCCCAGATCCACACTCGCAATACCGGCAGTGTCAAAACCGTGGCAGGCTACACATTCTCCGGAACCAGCAAAAAGATCGTTGAACCCCTGTGGTAAGGAGTCGAGTAAAGCACCAAAATATCGCAGGTCAGCAACTGTATGATAACTCAGAGAAGTTACCGAAGTACCTTTGGGTAAAAAGATGACCAGTGGAAGGGCGGTCAGCACAATTATTACTAAAAAACGGTGCCGGTAAAGCATGATTTATGTTGGTTTGGAATCTAGACAGGCTTTCTTTCGAACCAACAAAGTAAAAACATTTGATAAAAATTAATGGGTAAGCTAAACGGATTTTATCCTTTTGTAATGTGAATTGCAAAGAAGAAGGATTGGGGAAAAGGAAAAGTGGAAGGACATAATCAGTGTTTTTAGGCATGTTAAATTCCTCCTTTAGGTACCGTTCAAATGGTTCAAATTGAGCGGAGCGAAATCCCGAAAGAGATTTTAAATCGAATGTACATGTGATGTCGGGAGAGTTCAAGGTGTTTAATAATGCACAGGACCACAGAAATACTATTTTTCAAAAAAATAGTATTTCTGTGGTCCTGCCAACTGGTCCTGCCAACTACTGACTGCTGACTGAGGACTGAAGACTGAAGACTGAAGACTGAATCACGCCTTACTTCCGACCACATAAAAGGTCTTCGCCCAAACATCCACCTCACCGCCCTTTCTGGGCAGTTGTGCTTTTACGTGTTTGAAGGAAAACTGATCTCCGGGTTGAAGACTTTTTAGAGCCTTGTGCATTTCTTCTGTTAGTTCATTCGACTTTCCGACATATTTAGTGGAACGACCATTTTTCTTGACATACAATGTAAACTGGAAAATCTTCGATCCTGCAGCACATCCATCTACCCCGAGTTTGGTTTCTTTGGCGATTTGTTTGGGAGACAGGTCTCCTCCGAATTTTCCGCAAAACAAGAGGTAGGCGCCGCCGAACCCATCTTTCTCCAGTGTACATTCAGCTGCTGGACTGGAAAGATCTTTTGCAGAAGCTTTTTGAAAAACGAATCCAATGGTAAGTAGAAAAGCGAGCAACAATAACTTTTTCATGATCTTGGTATTTTTTGTTAATGAATACCACAAAACTAAAGGGAGCGGAGGGACCAAACGGGAAAAGTAGAGGAACGACGTATTTGTGTAGTGGAACGATGTGTTATTTGGGGTTTAAGGTGGGAATTATTATTGAAAATAGTTACTTTCCCGGGCAATATCATCCTCGCAAGAGTGATTAGGTGCCTACAGCACC
>QQUB01000008.1 GCA_008501835.1 Bacteroidota bacterium | reverse complement strand
GTATTCATCCCATCGGTCAAAGTAACGTGCCCGTCTACCCAAGCTCCAATAAGCGGGTGGCTGGAAGTAGAAACAAAGACTGGGGCAGAAGTAATAGCCGTTCCCTGGTCGATAATGCTCAAAAAAATATTACCCGACTGCGGGATAATTGATTCACAATCGACAGTTACTGTGCCCGTTACGTCAGGATAACAACCACCTGCCTGTGAGAATGTATAATCGTAAGTACCAAAGGCGACATCAGCGATGATGTTGTCAAATTCGGTTACATCGTATTCGTAGGTATTCACACCATCGGTCAAAGTAACGTGTCCGTCTACCCAAGCACCGATTAGCGGGTGACTGGAGGTGGAAACAAAGACAGGAGCAGAGGTAATAGCCGTTCCCTGGTCGATAATGCTTAATAGCACATTACCCGACTGAGGAATAATGGCATTACAATCCACAACAAGAGTTCCGGTAACATCCGGATAACAACCACCAGCCTGGGAGAAGGTATAATTGTATGTTCCCATGGCTACATCTGCAATAATATTGTCAAACTCCGTCACATCATATTCGTAGGTATTGAAACCATCGGTCAAAGTCACATGTCCATCAACCCAGGCACCAATAAGCGGGTGGCTGGAAGTAGAAACAAATACAGGCGCTGTGGTTTGCGAAGGAACTCCCTGGTCGATTATATTCAACAGAACATTGCCTGATTCTTCAATGATCGCATCACAATCTACGGTGAGGGTGCCGGTTACATCCGGATAACAGCCGCCTGCCTGAGTGAAAGTGTAATCGTAGGTTCCAAAGGCTACATCGGCAATGATGTTATCAAACTCTGTTACGTCATATTCATAAGTGTTCATGCCATCAGTTAAAGAAACATGTCCATCCACCCAACTTCCGATTAAAGGGTGATTGGAGGTTAATACAAATACAGGCGCTGAAGTTATGGGTGTTCCCTGATCCAAAATATTCAACAACACATTTCCTGATTCAGGTATTATGGCATTACAATCTACTACCAATGTACCGGTAATTGACTCAAAACAACCAACTGAACGGGTAAAGGTATAATTATAAGTTCCCATGACAACATCGGCGATGATGTTATCAAATTCGGTTACATCATATTCATAAGTATTGATTCCATTGGTCAATGTTACATGTCCGTCCACCCATGCACCTATCAATGGGTGACTGGAGGTCAAAACAAAAACAGGCGCAGTAGTTTGCGAAGGAACTCCCTGGTCAATAATGCTCAAAAATACATTTCCAGATTGCTCTATGATTGCATCACAATCCACAGTGAGGGTACCGGTAACATCTGGGTAACAACCTCCAGCCTGTGAGAAGGTGTAGTCGTAAGTGCCAAAAGCGACATCGGCAATGATATTATCAAATTCAGTTACATCGTATTCGTAAGTATTCATACCATCGGTCAAAGTCACATGCCCGTCTACCCATGCACCAATCAAAGGATGGCTGGAGGTTGAGACAAACACCGGCGCAGAAGTTATTGCCGTACCCTGATCGATAATGCTTAAAAAGACATTGCCTGACTGTGGGATAATAGCGTCACAATCGACAACCACTGTACCTGTTACATCCGGGTAGCAGCCTCCTGCTTGGGAAAAGGTATAATCGTAAGTACCAAAAGCGACATCTTCGATGATGTTATCAAATTCAGTTACATCGTATTCGTAGGTATTCATACCATCAGTCAATGTCACATGTCCGTCTACCCATGCGCCGATCAAAGGATGGCTTGAAGTAGAAACAAAAACCGGAGCAGAAGTAATAGCCGTACCCTGGTCGATAATACTTAAAAGCACATTTCCGGACTGAGGGATGATAGTATTACAATCAACGGTGAGCGTACCGGTTACATCAGGATAACAACCTCCGGCCTGTGAGAAGGTATAATCGTAATTTCCAAAAGCCACATCAGCGATAATATTGTCAAATTCGGTTACATCGTATTCGTAAGTATTAGTACCATCAGTCAAAGTAACATGACCATCTACCCATGCGCCAATTAATGGATGGCTTGAGGTGGACACAAAAACAGGAGCAGAGCTCAAATTGGGTGCTGAGAAGTTTGAAACGGTGGTTACTGCCTGGAACTCTTCTGAGAAATAGGAAGCCTGTACCAGACATAATTGATCACCGGCGGCAACTTCAATTGAGGCAGATCCATTTTGAGTGTCGAACAAACCGGGCGTAATAAGAGAAACGAAATTATCTCCGTTTAAACAATATCCAAAAGGTTCATTAGCAGGATCTTCAAAAAAGAGCTGCATGTTGTAATTCCAATCAAAGGTAACAGTTCCGTCTGCCGGTATGCTAATACATGCCATGACCAGTCCATCTTCATAAGAACAATCGAAATCAAAACCTGCTGGTTGATTTTGAGACAAACCCTGGAAGTCTCCATCTGCGGTTAAAGTCATTGTCTCACCGGCATCATCAAAAACTACCCCTGGAGTCAGGGTGTTAGGTCCTGTATTACTGATGTCAATGGTCCAGTTTTCCGGAGCATAACAATCCGTAAATTGACTAATAGCTTGAAACTGAACAAGTAAGAAAATTATGGAAAAAATAAACGAGTAAATCTTTTTCATACAAATCATTTAAAAGTTAGAATGAAC
>QQUB01000765.1 GCA_008501835.1 Bacteroidota bacterium | reverse complement strand
AATTCTTTATTCAATCAAGAAGGCGCTGAGAGCTGTTACGCAAAATTACGCGGAGAAGCGCTGAGTTTCGCGGAGAAAAGCAAACCAACCTGCGGCCCTCCCGATATTTCATGTACGGAATGGATCATTTGCGGTATAACCCTATCGTTTCGCACCAAGAAAATATTTGATTTAAAGTAGTTCTGTCCACATACTTTGTTCCATATTGTTTCAGTAAAAACTGCTAGCGAACTTAGCGCTTCTTTGCGTCCTTGCGGTTAAAAATGCCAATTTTAGGGCCGATTGATTTAAAATTGAGTATCGAAAAAGATTAAAATGAGAATATTTAAACGCATACTACTTTCCCTGCTGGCCCTCATCGGTTTGGCAGTTGCTTTATTTTTTATTTACCTCGACAAACAAGCACCTCAATATGAAGGTACGCTGGAAGTGCCCGGAGTCAATGCTGAGACGGAAGTTTTGTTCGATGAATATGGCATTCCTCACATCTACGCCGGTAATGCCGAAGATGCCTATTTTGCCCTTGGGTACGTTCATGCCCAGGAACGACTTTTCCAAATGGAGCTCATTCGCAGGCTAATTTCAGGAAGATTGTCAGAATTACTCGGCCCGGATTTGATTGATACAGATAAATATTTCCTTACCCTCGGACTAAGAGATGAAGCCAAGAGAATGGCGGATCTGGCCTTTTCGGAAAGAGAGACGCCTATGCAAAAAGAGGCTTTTGCCTATATCGATGGTATCAATCATTACATGAATACTGCAACCATGCCCATCGAGTATCGGTTACTGGGCATAAAAAAGGAACCCTATGCCATAGAAGATATGTATTCCACCATCATTTATATGGCTCTGGCATTTACCAATGGCTTCAAGATCGATCTGGTTATCGAAGAGATCAAGCAGGCTTTCGGAGAGCAATATCTGGAGGAATGGTTCATGAATTATACCGGATTTGAGGAAAATCAAATTGCAGAAGATTCTGTGTCCGTATCCGGGGAGGCACTTTCCTACCTGGAATCTTTCCCCGACCTTTTCCTGCCCATCTGGGAGGGGAGTAATGCATGGGCCCTGGCTCCTTCCCGCACTAAATCCGGCAAGGCCATCACAGCCAATGATACGCACATTCCATTTGCTCAACCATCTGTGTGGTATGAAGCTCACATGGAATACCCTGGGTTTGGATTTTATGGAAGTTATTTGGCTGGGGTACCGTTTGCAGCTATAGGTCATAGCAGAGATATCTCCTGGGGAATGACTATTTTTCCAGTTGATATTTGCGATTTGTACAAGGAAAAAGCCAATCCCGATAATCCTGATGAAGTCTGGGTGGATGACCATTGGCAGGAGGTTGAAAAAATTAGCAAAACCATCAAAGTCAAAGGTGAAGATGATTTGAATTTGGTAGTCAAAAAAACGAGACATGGTCCGATCGTCAATGATGTCCTGCCCGGATTGGGAGAGGAGCCGGTAAGTTTTTGGTGGTCCTTGTTTGAATTGCCCAACAATTCTGTGAAGGCCTTTTATGATATGGCTCATGCCAAAAATATCGATGAGGCAAGGCAGGCTGCAGCAACCAATGATATTTTAGGACTCAATGTCCTTTATGGCGATAAAGACGGGAATATCGCCTGGTGGGCTTCAGGAAAAATGCCGAAAAGGCCGGCTCATGTGAACCCATCCCGTTTTTTGGATGGAGCCAGTGGCGCGGATGAATTATTGGGTTATTACGACTTCTCCGAAAACCCGCAAAGTGAAAACCCGGAATCAGGCATTCTGGTTTCCTCCAATAATGAGCCGGATCCGGTCAATGGTCAGCAATATCCGGGGTATTATCTACCCAATGGACGATATGATCGCATTGTCAGCCTGCTTGAATCCCGGAATGACTGGACGCTGGAGGATCTGAAGGAAGTACATGCAGATAACACATCGGCCATTCATGAAGCCAATGCACGGAAGATCTTTTCGGTTTTAAAAGGAGTGAAATTATCAGAGGATGAATCCAAATTACTGAACTTATTAGACGGCTGGACAGGGGAACACGGTGAGGAAAGTAAAGCCGCAGTGGTGTACAATAAGTTCCTCTATTTCATGACAGAGCAATGCCTGGGTGATGAACTAAGTGATGAATCTTTTGAGGAGGTGCTGATGTCCTATTCTTATCGTAACAGTTTGCCTAATTTTATTAATAATCCGAACTCTCCATGGTGGGATGATATTTCCACAGAAAATTACCAGGAACCACAGCACGAGATCTTTGTAAGAGCTTTCAAAAAAACAGCTGAAAACCTATACGCCGGGCTTGGAGAGGACATCAATAAGTGGCGTTGGGCAGATGTCAATTTGGTAACTCATGTCCATCCTATTGGGCAGAAAAAGCCGTTTGATAAAATATTCAATGTAGGACCTTTTCCTTCTTCGGGAGGCAATGGTACGCCTAATAAGATCGAACATAAACTATCTGCTGATGATCAATATGAAGTGAAGAGCGGCCCGGCCTTGAGAATCCTGCTGGATTTTGGAGATTTAGAAAATTCTCTGAACATCAACCCAACAGGACAGTCCGGGAATATCATGAGTGATCATTATGAAGATCAGGCGAAGATGTTCATCGATGTGAAATATAGGGAGCAGAAGATGAA
>QQUB01000002.1 GCA_008501835.1 Bacteroidota bacterium | reverse complement strand
ATCTCGTGGCTTTTATTAGTATAAACCGCATTGTTTAACCAAAAGAAAGCGAAATGAATTTAACCCATTTTTAGGCTGTATTTTCAGTTGAATGACAGGAATACCGATTCATTGGAGTGAATAGTAATTTCGGTCTAAAATACTAAGAACTTACCCTGCAAAAATCCTTTTGGCAAATTTCAAAATCACAACCAAATGAAAATAATTAAACTCTTCTTTCTGCTACCAATTTTATTTTTATCTACTTCGACTGTGTTTGGGCAATCTTTTGCCGTTACTGCCAATCTCCAGGTATCCTCCTTTTCTGGTTATCTGGAAGATTATCTCGTTCCCGGGACGACCATTGCCACATTGCTTTCCACTGATGACAGAACGCTCTATCCGGTTTTGTTAAAAATTGAAATTTCCGGACAGGGCTACCTGATAAAAAGCAAGGATGGAATGGCAGGAGGTAAATACCTGGAATTGATAAAAAACCAACCTGTGACGCTCACAGGTATGGAACTTTCTGAACTATTCGATCCCAATAAACTGGATTTTGTGGGATTGTCACTTAATGAATTCCTCTACCAGGGAGGAAAATTACCGGATGGGCCGGTTGTTATTAGCATTTCAGCCTATGATGTGGCTCTGGACAAAGCCGTTTCTAATATTGCTTTAGTAGTTGGCAACATTCAAACCAATGGTCCCCCGCAAATTATTACACCAATTGGGGAACAAACTCCTCAAAATCCTCAGAATTTGCTGATCAGCTGGGTTCCCCAACATTTAGGGAACTTTACCACTATCTATGATATTGAGATATATGAAAAAAACAGTGAGCTGAGCTATGATGTGATCATAGATTCCGGTGCACCATTGTTTTACGCTTCCACAACACAAACAAGTTATCAATACTCCAATCTCGACCCTTTATTAATCCAGGGGCAGGAATACCTTGTCAGGGTTCGGGCCAGAGATGCTGCTGAGGTGGCGGACTTTGAAAATCAAGGCTGGAGTGAGATTGAATACTTTTCTTATGGAATACCTGGAATCGCCGCCTGTTATCAGATGGAAGCGACTTTTTGTGCTGCTTTTTGTGACTATGTTCCATTGACACTTGTTTGTGAAAAAGCCTCCTATTCTCTCGAAAACTCCAGTGAACTTTCTTTACAAACCACTCTCAATAATCTTGGCATTGGAGCATTTACTGTTTCAGAAAGCATATCAGGTCCGGATGATTATGGATATTGTCAGGTAACGGTGTTTTTGACAGCTGTGGAAATGGTAGATGTACCCATAGCTCTAACCTTTACTTCCCTGTCATTTTCCGATCATTGTCTGCCTGCAGAGGCAGGGCAAAACGGGGATCCGGGATTTTACGGACCAGGAGGCTCACCTCCAAATGACCTTGGGAATGAATTATCCTTTGATTTCCTAATCTGTCCTGACAATCCTTTTGAGGATTCGTGCGAGCCGCCGGGTGGTGAAAGTTTGGCAGTAGCAGCAGACCATCCAATAATGGCAGAATTCACCTGGGGTAGTGTTCCGGATCAGAATACTTCAGGTTTTCAGGTTTCCTTTAGATTAGCCGGGGAATCAGATTGGATTATGCTTGAAGACATATCTGCGGATACCCTGATGGCCTTTATCGGAGACCTGGAAGGAGGAAAAGTTTATGAAACAAGGGTACGCTCTGTTTGTGGTGAGGTTGATTCAGATTGGTCTGCTCCCATTCAGTTTAACACAACCTGTATTATTCCAAATGCCGTTTGGGTTACTTCAAAGGATGCTGAATCTGCGATAATTGAATGGACAGGACTTGATTATGCCACGACTTATGAATTGAAATACAAATCATTGGAAGCTACGAAGTGGTTAAGTAAAAGTACTATGGAGTCCACTATTCAATTAACAGG
Organism: Bacteroidota bacterium; assembly: GCA_008501835.1. Lineage (GTDB taxonomy): Bacteria > Bacteroidota > Bacteroidia > Chitinophagales > Saprospiraceae > BCD1. The sequence continues at coordinate 747 of QQUB01000002.1, read as the reverse complement.
GCTGTTACCCAATACAACCTATGAGTACAAATTGAGAGTACTTTGTTCGGAAACATGGGCAGGGTTTACTCCTGTTTATGAGTTTACGACGGATCGTTTATGTGATGGGAATACCGTTACGGATCAAACCGTTTCCGGAATTACCCATAATGGTGTACAGTTGGACTGGTTCGATGAGGCTGCTATTGATACAGATCAATATTCAATCAGGTACCGTCCGGTGGGGGAGACCGTTTGGCAAGTTGCATTTGTTTCTGAAACATTGGCGACTTTAGATTTCCTATCATCCAATACCTGGTATCAGTTCAGCATTTCAAGGTTTTGCGCTGATGTCTGGTCAGACTGGAGTCCAATGGGGTCCTTCAGAACTTTATGCGGACCTCCATCGAATACCTGGGCAGAGGGGATAACTCCTGAAATGGCAGTGTTAAACAGTACAGATGAAGGAGCTATCCGATACGAATTTTCCTACCGGGAACGGTTTTCAGAAACCTGGAATGTGAAAAATATGGCTGACCCCCAATTGACTTTATCCCAACTTTTGGAGGATACAGAATATGAATTCATGGTTCGGGTATTATGTGATGAAACCAGTGACTGGTCAGTATTTTCAGAAACCCGTTATTTTAGAACAGAGGTGCGATGTGATGCTCCTGCAAATTTTGATTTGAGTGAAATAACTCCTTTTGCTGTGGCGATATCTTGGGAAAACGCAGAACGGCCATCAAAATGGGGTTTTTATTATCG
>QQUB01000298.1 GCA_008501835.1 Bacteroidota bacterium | reverse complement strand
CCTGCCGCAGCTTCAGACCCTGTTAAGCTAATTTTTGATCACTATGTTTCCCTTGAAAATAAATGGGATGGGGGTAATATTAAATACAAATTGAATAATGGCTCGTGGACCGTCATACCCGCTTCGTCCTTTATCTTTAATCCATACAATGATAACCTGAACGGTGGCAATAATGATAATCCCATGGCAGGACAACCTGCTTTTACCGGTGCAGATGAAGGGTCTGTTTCGGGAACATGGGGACAAAGCCAGATTGATCTGAGTCAGTTGGGAGCAAGTGGAGGGGATAACATTCGTTTTCGTTGGGAATTAGGAACGGATGGGTGTAATGGCTGGGATGGCTGGTATATTGACGATATTATTATCTGCCATTGCGAAACATTCTTACCCATTAGTTTAACGGATTTCCAGGCAACATTGCAAAACAATAAAGTCTGGCTCAATTGGCAAACTGCTTTGGAAAAAGATAATGCTGGTTTTGAAGTCCAGCGAAAAGGCGAAGGTGATTCTATGTTTGAAAAGATTGGTTGGGTCAATGGTCATGGAGAAAGCCAGCAAATCATCAATTATGAATTTGAGGACAAGACAGCGAAGCCCGGCGAAACGTATTACTACCGCTTAATGCAGATGGATTTTGATGGAAGTCGAACCTTTTCGAATGTCGTTTCACTGGAACTACCTGTTTTAGATCAGATTTTGGTAACCATTTCTCCGAATCCAGCACAGGACTTTGTTAATCTGGTGGTGGAGGGTGTTGAGGAGACTAATATCGATGTGGAGATCATTGATGTAAAAGGAAATGTAGTTTTTCAAAATAATTATTTGGCTCCTGGAAATTATGTCATCGATTTGAGTTCTTTTGATAGTGGCTTGTATTTTGTAAGAATCACTGGCGGTTTTGGTTGGGAAGTTTATCGGCTTATTTTGCAATAATGAAAGTGATACAAGGTTTTGCCTTTGTAATGCTTAAGTATAGCATTGTGATTTCTTGTCGAAGCGGGTTTTCTTCTTCGACAAGGCAACACCTGTTCTTCACACAATTCTTGGCAAAGGTGTCGCCTTGAGTTATTACCGGTTATATGAAGTCTTTAAAATTATTAATGTTTTTTTGGTTTTTAATATTTGGCCTGGCCTGTAAAGAAACGCCGGTTGGTGAAAACGAAGATATTCAGGAAAAAACTTCCATCAATTCGGATACCGACGTTCAAAATGCAGCTCTGGAGATTATTGCCAATGCCTATTATTGTTCATTAATTACCGTGGATGAGCATGGTGTGGCTCGATCAAGAATCATGGAACCTTTTCCTCCGGAGGAAAATTGGGAAGTATGGATGGCCACCAATCCTAAGAGTAGAAAAGTAGAACAAATTGAAACCAATAATCAAGTGACATTGCATTATTTTGATAAAAATAACCTTGGATATGTGTCGCTAATGGGCAAGGCTTATCTCGTTCATGATAATTCCAAAAAGGAAAAATATTGGAAGGATGAATGGAAGGCTTTTTATGCCAATAGAACAGATGCCTACCTTTTGATCAAATTTGTCCCGGAATGGATGGAGGTGATTAGTGTAAAACACGGGCTTAATGGAGATGTGGTTACCTGGGAGCCGGCAAGTAGTGGAGTGGAGTAGTACCAGTGAGTAGTACCAGTACCAGTTGGCAGTACCAGTTAGCAGTACAAGTACCAGTTAGCAGTACCAGTCCTCAGTACCTGTTGGAAGTAGTTAATCAAGGTTTTGCCTTTGAGTTGGCTTTGGGGCGGATGAAAGGCGGTACCTTGTCGTTGTCTCTCATTTTTGTATTCTCACATTCCTGCATTTAAATATTTTCCAATTTTGTATTCCCCACTAGATTTATAATCTTTACATCCGATTTTCAGACAGCAAACCTTGGTATGAAAAAAATAGCGGTTTTTCCCGGATCCTTTGATCCTATTACGATCGGGCATTACGACCTCATCAAAAGAGCCCTGCCATTATTTGATGAAATTGTCGTTGCCGTTGGTATCAATTCTCAGAAAAAGACCTTGTTCAGCCTTGAGCAGAGAATGGCCTGGCTCGAGGAAGTATTCTCAGAATACGATAATGTCAAGGTAGATTATTTTGAAAAACTAACGGTGGATTTTTGTAATAAAATTGGTGCGCGATATCTTATCCGTGGATTGCGGAACGCTTCCGATTTTGATTATGAAAAGACGATATCCCAGTTGAATAATATCCTTGGCCAGGGACTGGAAACCATTTTCCTGATCAGCAAGCCTGAATATTCACACATTAGCTCTACCATCGTCCGCGAGATCATAAAGGGTGGAGGAGATGCTTCGCCGTTTTTGCCGAAGGAGATTAAAATTAATGGGGTTAAGCCGGCGAAGTAGGTACAACAATTTATGGCTTAACTACAAGCCTGCCTTCAGGTTAAACCCTAAATTTCCCTTATTGAACAATACCGTTTTTCGTCAACCGTCGGCCGTTATTCCGACTTCTCAAATCTCGCCAAAAAATAAACGGCAGCCAATCCCAGCACAAAAGCAATTACAACACCGATCACCAAGTCATCACCCTCATATGCAGCCGGCAATACATTTTCTCCAACAAAAGGCACTTCTACCCCTTTACTTTCGATGCGGTATTCCAGCACATTTCT
>QQUB01000164.1 GCA_008501835.1 Bacteroidota bacterium | reverse complement strand
TTCATGTTTTTTTTGAAAAAGTGGAAGTTTTGTTGAATTCAAAGCTCTCTGTAACCGAAGCTTTTTTTTATGCCGCTCAAGTTCATCTGGTGTTTGTAAAAATTCATCCCCTGCAAGACGGGAATGGACGAACTGCCAGGTTGCTTGAAAAATGGTTTTTACTTGAAAAACTGGGACAAGAAGCTGTTTCTGTAGAACTGGAAAAAAATTATTACATCAACAGGAAAGCCTATTACGATAATATCAGAAAACTGGGACTTGAATACCCCTCATTGGATTGGACAAAAGCACTCGATTTTCTTAAAATGACCATCATGAGTTTACAATAAGGCATCAAACCCTTATTTTTATAATAAAACCTAAACCTTAAAAAAACTGGAGGGCAAATAGTAAACCTCTGAGGTTTTTTTAAAAACTGAAGGGATGAAAACTGATATGAGAAAACATACTAAAAAAAGCGATTACAAATTTATCAAACATGCATAAATCATCACCATTCAAATTCCTGGATGCCTATGAGAAAGAAGATCAGGATATCTTCTTCGGCAGGGAAACGGAGGTTGAGGTTTTATACCGGATGACCTACCAGTCCAATCTGTTGTTGGTTTATGGCATGTCAGGAACTGGTAAAACGAGTATCATCAAATGCGGCCTGGCCAATAAATTTGACGAAAGTGACTGGTTCGATATCTACATCCGCCGTCAGGAAAATATTAATGATTCTTTGGTTCGGGAGTTGAACGCCAGGGATACACTGAAATCTTTTGAGGACGGGGATACGGTGCCCAAAATGGTGCATTCCCTTTATCTGGACCACCTGAGACCGGTTTACCTCATTTTTGACCAGTTTGAAGAAGTTTTCATCCTGGGATCAGAAGAAGAACAGGAACAACTGATCATCACCATCAAAGCCATTCTGGACACGCAAGATCTGCCGTGCAAGATCATCATCGTTATGCGGGAAGAATACCTGGCCCACATGTCTAATTTCGAAAGAATCGTTCCTACCCTTTTCGACAAACGACTGAGGATCGAACCGATGACCAGAACACTGGCTAAAGACGTTATCATAAAAACGGCTCAAAACAAAAAATTCAACATTGAGCTTTGCTACGAAGAAATTGCCGACGATATCATTGATAAAGTTACCGAAGGTCGTGGCAGGGTTCCATTGACTTACCTTCAGGTATTTTTGGACAAAATGTACCGGGTAGCTTACGAAAGAGACCCGGAACAGGTTGTATTTGATAATGACCTGGTGGAGGAGATCGGCGAGATAGACGATGTTCTGGAAAGCTTCCTGGATGAACAATTGAAAGTATTTGCCAAGGAAGTAGACAGTTGGGATGAAGCGCTACGGTTCCTGAAAGTTTTCGTGTCTGATAAAGGCACCAAAATACCGGTTCGCAGATCCAGTCTTCCTGACCTGCTGCCCAATTTCAGTTATGCAAGGATCAATATCCATCTCAACTTTTTTGTCAACCGAAGGATTCTCAGGCCGTTGGATGATGACCAATATGAGATGGCCCACGACAGCCTGGCATCCAAAATATTCCGGTCCAGGACGCGTGGAATCCCCATGCCCAGTGAACTCAACATCAATGGTGTCCACGAAAAACCATTCCGTGGATTTGAACCATATACAGAACAATTTGCAAGTATCTTTTATGGCCGTGATGAAGAATTGGAGGACCTGTTCCATAAAGTGGTTAACGACATTGACATCCGGACAACTTTAGTCATTGGCCCAATGGGCGTAGGAAAGACATCATTGATAAGGGCGGGATTATTACCAAGATTAAGAGTCTTGTTTAATGCTCAGTACATCCGGTGTAATCGCGCGTTTATTGACAGCCCGGAAGTAAAACAGATCATGTCAAAAGAGCCTGAACCCGGATCTGTCCCACCTCTTTTAAAACTTGCTTTTAAATGGGATGAAAAATTACCTGACGACGCTGACAGAAAAATAATTATTTTCGATCAGTTTGAAGAATTCTTCATTTGGGTAAAAGAACCAAAGCAGCTGAGTTATTTGTTCCTGCATATCGGACATTTACTGGAAGCCAGACTTAATGTTGACCTGGTGATTGTCGTAAGGGATGAATTCTTTTCCCAGTTACAGGATCTGGAAGCTTTCGTTCCGGCGCTGCTTGAAGAACAGGTACGCATCAAACACCTTAGTTTCAAAAGAACTAAAGAGGTAGTCAAAAAAATGATACATGAAGCAGACATGGAGGTGAGTGACGAAGAAGTTATTGACAAAATCGTCACCAATATCCAGGAAGATAGTGGAAAAGTCAACCTGACATACCTTCAGCTGTATATGGAACGTTTATATGCGGAAGGCTGACGGAGGAAGTGATGAGCGTATAGTGATAAGTGCATATGGAGCACCGCGCCATCCCGCACACGAAAGTGTCAGGAGTTCAGAATTAAAAACCTGGTCTCATCAAGGCCAAACATTTTAACAAGGTACAAAGTGCCTAAAAGGTCTCATCGAGACCAAATCACGATCATGAAAAAAATCGATCTCAATTCATTGCAAAACATCGGTAAGCCACGGGCTATAATCGATGGTATGCTTGACAGGCAGATACAGGCCCTGGAGTCAAGGCTCGGGCGCCGTGCCGGTGGAGCAGGCAATAAA
>QQUB01000879.1 GCA_008501835.1 Bacteroidota bacterium | reverse complement strand
GTTCAACGGCTTCATTTGCACCAGGCGCCCAGCAATTAAAGATCATTGTGATCATTTTAGGAGTACCGGTTGAATTTGTAGCCGGATTCTATCTGGCCAAACTCCGAAGTGAAGATGCTCCTGCAGAATTCGGTAACGAATTTGGACTGATATGGATGTTTGGAATTGGTCTCGGTGGAGGCCTTGGTTTCCAGGAATATCTTGGGCCTGCATCTTTGAGTGTTAGTGTACTTTTATGGATTACCCTCGAAGCGATGCTCGGTTCCAAATCCGGAGATATTGGCAAAAATGGGGTAGATTATTACTGGTTTGCAGGTCAGGTAGGCCTTACGGCAAATATTACCGGAAAGGTAGATTTCAAAATCATCAGCGCTAGTCTCGAAATTGAAGCTACCCTGACAATTACGCTGGCTGTTGAAACAGGCCATAGAACGGAGGTCAGGGCAGCAGCTCAACTTAAGATTGAACTCAAGGTGCATATCATTTTCTTCACGATTACCCTGAGGTTCAAAGCAAATGTTACCATTGGTAAATTTGACTTCGGACCTAAGACCTGTTCTGATGGAAGTAAAGCGCCGATTGCTCAGGTATCTGCTCCAACTGTTCCGGTGGCATGTGGATATAAGCAGCCATCTCCACTGGCACAAATGGACACTTCAGTGTTTGAAGACGCAATCGTTGAACCATCAAGCGGTGAGGAAATGTTGGGAATGGCAGCCTCAGGTCCAAAAGCATTGACCTTGTATTTCGCCATCCAGCCTACAGCGGCATGGGATACCGATGCATTTAAACCGTTTGGGGTAGCGTCACTCTTCATTGGTTCCGGTGCTGATAGCGATTTCACGACAATGACTCAGGATATTGGTAACTGGATGTTTGCTAATTACAAAGGGTCCGCCACTAATTTCCAGGATCAGCTGAAAAATGTACTGAGTCAGCTGGATACTTTTGAGGCTAATATCATGACAGCCTTGAAGGATTTGTTCACATTTACTGTTGAGCCAAGAACCAAGTTGGGCGATAACCCGACATTGGCAGTATTCCCGATCGTCCCTGGCCTGGATGCAGTGTATGACGGAGGCAGCACCATGGACTTTGATGAGCATCAGGCATCGGCAAGTTATTTACAGACCATCGAGAATTATTACAATCATCTTTCACATCAGCAAAGTGCTAAAGAAAGTTTAGCCGCAGCTCAAACGGCTTCCATCACCCAATACGTTTTTGAAAACTACTTTGGTATGGTAGGAAAAGCATTGTTTGAAGCAATCCTTGAACTTGCACAGGAAGATAATGGACCTCAGAATATGGGGGCTGCCTATAGCGCATTGACAAAAATGGATAATTCTTCCGACCATAACGGATTCGAAAATGTCTCCGGTATGGTAAGCCGGTTCATGTTGCACGGATTACAATTACCGGATCCAAATGATTCCAATTCGCTAAAGCCCTTGTACACCCTCACTAACCAGATGGTTGAATTGACGGAAACGAAGAAGGTTTACAACAAAAAATTCGAGTTGCAACAAGGTTCTGCTCCGGATTGGGTAAAACTATCAAGCTCGCCTGTTGTAGATGAAATGGATGATAGACTTATTCTGAAGGATGTGTCCTCCATCGATACCAGCTGGACAAAAGGAGCCAGTGTACTCAATGCTTTGGCAAACTTTACCAGAACCTTCCATTTTAATAACAGTCTCAACTGGACGGATGCAGGAGGAACGGCATTCAATATCCGATCCTTCCCGGACAGTCTGTCACAAATGGTAGCATCAGAACTGGGTAGTCTTTCAACAAATACAATGGTCGCAAAACAAATGCCGGGAGCTTCAGGAACAGCCAATGAAGTTACCCAGCTCACGACCGTTGATACGACTCCCGCCTTGTTTATCAAATTTAAACTCAAGCAGATTCCTGATCCTGAAAATCCTGGACAATTCCTGCCAAATGTTTACCAGGTAGAAGGCACCGATGAAGACACCAGAGTGCAGATTCAGGAGTTGCTCGCGGACAGCAGTGCAACCATTGATAAGTTCAGCCTGCTCACATCAGCGGCTAAGGGTAGTTATTCTTCTCCAAAGAACGAAGCCAAGGCGATGTTGGTGAGAACCAACTTGTCGACCGATTCAGTTCCTGATGGCGTAAGTTTTGCAGAGTTCGCAGAAACTGATGCAATGACTGCAGACTCAACTCTCGGACCACTGCAGGCTATGTTGACGACCGAGGAAGCAAAGGATTTCCTCCGCCTGATATGGGAGGTGAGTATTGTACACACCCAGGGATTCTTCCTGATGATCGAGGGACTCAACAGTTCCCTGTTCAAGAACCAGGAGGCCTCTGTGGCTCTGCTGGCACAATTTGGAAATAAGCCGGCTGCTTCACAAGTACTGAAAGCCTATTTCAATATGATCGTAGTGGATAAGAGCCAGAAAGATCAGGCTGTAGGCACTTACTTGCAGGATGGAAGTGGTAATACATTGAAAACATACCGCTCCAACTACCCTGCAGGTTACACCGGCTTTTCTATCAATTCCCAAACACCTGCGGTACCGTCTGTTTCGGATGCCGGGCAATACCTTGCTTCTATCTACCATTTTGTCCAATATAAGGTGGATAGTATCACCGGTGATAGTGGTTATAAGCCAACA
>QQUB01000760.1 GCA_008501835.1 Bacteroidota bacterium | reverse complement strand
TATTCAAAACCATGTCCTCTCAGATTCAGCCGCCAGACCTGCTGATCTATCTCAAGGCAGGTATTCCAACATTGGTTGATCACATTCAATCCAGAGGAAGAGATTATGAAGGCAGCATGAGTCTTGAATACCTCAAACGTCTGAATGAAAGGTACGACAACTGGATCGACTCTTATGATGAAGGAAAATTACTCATCATACATGCTGACGACATTGACTTCAAGAACAACCCTGAAGATGTCAGTAAGGTAGTTGACCTTGTGAATGCTGAGTTGTATGGGTTGTTTTAGGTTTTCTGGTTGCTGGTAAAACTTCTGCATTTTACCTTCTAAATTCAAAATTCTGCGGTTCCTCCAGGAATGTTTTTCGACAAGGTAAAACCTTGAATTACTACTGCTTACTGGTACTGTAAACTACCAAATGGTACTGGTACTTTCTTCGACAAGGTGTCGCCTTTCCTTTCTCTATGGCTAGCTCAAAGGCAAAACCTTGATTTACTCCTCCTTTCTGGTACTGTTACTGAATACTGGTACTATCCACTACGGCACCTCCTGCTCCAGCTCATCCAGCTCCCCCAGTTGTTTGAGCAACTCAAAGGTTTTTTTAGCTTCTTCTTCATCAACAACACTGATGGCTGCTCCCACATGTACCAGTACATAATCCCCAACCTTAGCCTCAGGTACCATAGTCAGGTTAACTTCCTTTTTTATGCCCTCAAAGGATACTTTTCCGATGCGGAAAATTTCATCCAGCTGGGAAGAGATCTCTACTAATTTTCCAGGAATTGCTAAACACATATGGATTAGTAATTTTTGGTTGAAGATTGGTAACCAAAATAGCAGCAACCATCTTCAACCATAAATAATAATTGTTTATTTCATTTTACTTTTCAGCCAATCGTACCACTTGTCCATTCCTTCACCTGTAGTAGCTGAAACTTCGAAGAATTCCAGATTTGGATTGACCCTGCGGGCGTAATCCTTGGCTTTTTCAACATCAAACTGAAGGTATGGCAGCAAATCTACCTTATTAATAAGGCATATCTGGGAGCTATCGAACATATCAGGATATTTGATAGTCTTATCCTCCCCTTCCGTAACACTGATGATCACAACGCGGGTATCTTCGCCCAGATCGAACATGGAAGGACAAACGAGGTTCCCGACATTTTCAATCATTAAAATGGAATTACTCTTTGGATCGAGCTTTTTTACCGCTTTGTTCACCATATCGCTGTCCAAGTGGCATCCTTTACCCGTATTGATCTGAACGACTGGAACATTAAGGTCGTCAATGCGCTGGGCATCATTGAAGGTCTGTTGGTCTCCTTCAATGATATAAAAATCGATCTCCGATTTAAGATCCGTTAAAGTTTTTTCCAGCACGGTAGTTTTTCCTGAGCCAGGAGAGCTTACGAGGTTGAGGGAGAAAATATTTTTAGCTTCAAAATAGCCTCTGTTGCGTTCTGCTACCAATTGGTTATTCTGAAGAATGTCTTTTTCAAGCTCGATGACCGTTTTATGGGTATGATCATGTCCATGAGCATGATGATGGTGGTGTTCATGTCCATGCTCATGACCATGATGATGATGGTGATGTTCGTGCATTTCTAATTTTTCACCGGGTTTCAATATGCTTACTTCATGTTCAGCATCCCCGCATCCGCAAGTTGTACACATAATTTGTATTTATATTTCGGCCAGAGAGCTCCATAATGGCACACTCAGTTAGCCGGGGTGTAAATTATCCAATAATTCGATGATCTACTCTTTTACATCTCTTCAATCAAAGACAGAAAACCAATACCCGGTTATAAAAAATAATAAAGGCTCATTTCCTTTGAGGCTGAAACCTTAATTTAAAACCGAAAAATGCAGACCGATGAATTAAGAAATATTTTAACCCTTTGGATAATATTTTTCCTTTTTTGGAAATTTCAAACCCCGGCAAAGGAGATTCAAACTTTTCCAACAGGTGTCAGGACTTTTACATTTTACATTCTTAATTCTGCAGTTTACATTTTAAGCTTCACGGAAAAAAGAGTTTATCTCTTTTTTAAGTGAAGTGGGAATAGGTTTTCCGTCTTCAATTTTTTGTCTCTAAACCACTTCCAGGGCTTTGACTCTCATTTCTCTGCCATTTAGAATATGCTTGAAATAACTGCCACATTTGGGGCAGGTATCGTAATGGTTTTCCAATGCGAATTCCTGATCGCAGTCCATACAAACTGCTGTCGCAGGAATGATGTCAATTTTCCGTTCTGCATTTTCCAAAACCGAATCCTTAACAGCCATGGGCCAGACAAATTCCAAAGAACTTATTTCTACCCCTGAGAGCGCGCCAATTTCCAGTTCAATTAATGAAACGGATTCAGCTTTTGCTTTTTGAATTTCGGTTTCAGCAATTTTAACTATGCCCATTGCTATGGAAAGCTCATGCATTACCTGGTCGTTGCTTTTTTGTAGAGATAAAAGGCTCCAATTGCCACAAATGCAACAACTGGAATGATATGCATTGGGGAGGCTAAGTAATGACTCAGAGCGTTTCCTCCGAACACACCATGGCCGTCATGTGCCTGTGCCAAAAACGGTAAACACAGCAACAATGAGGCAAATGAAATTTTCATTTTATTCAACATAATTACTATAAATTTTATTAGTAAAAATACAAAATAAACTCCACAAACAAAAATGCTGAATATTTTTGTAAAATGAAAGAATCTTCATATATTTAGCAAATAAAATTTTAAAACACCAGACCATGGCAAAATTTTTTATTTAGATTAATTAAAAATAACTAAAAATTTTGCCTAATGTTTCCTACAAAAAAAAGAGATACTTATTTTGAAAGTATCTTAAAAAGCGGCTATTCGCGTCGTGACTTCATGAAATTCGCCACTTTCATGGCGGCTTACATGGGGCTGGAGACGACAGCGATTGGCCAAATCGCCGAAAAGCTGCAAAACACTCCGAGGGTTCCTGTAATTTGGGAACATTTTCAGGAGTGTACCTGCTGCAGTGAATCTTTTATCCGTTCTGACCACCCTATCGTGGCAGACATTATCCTCGATCAAATTTCTCTGGATTATACCATGACGCTTATGGCAGCCTCCGGCCACCAGGCTGAAGCCGCAAAGCACGATACCATGGAGAAATTTAAAGGGAAATACATCCTTTGTGTGGAAGGTTCCGTTCCTCTCGGAGACGATGGCAACTATTGTACCATTGCAGGACGAACTGCCATCGATATCCTGAAAGAATCTGCGGAAGGTGCTGCTGCCATTATTGCATGGGGTAGCTGTGCCAGCAACGGTTGTGTACAGGCTGCTGCGCCAAATCCAACCAATGCAGTCCCTATTCACAAGATCATCAAAAACAAACCTATCATTCGCGTCCCTGGCTGCCCTCCGATTGGCGAGGTAATGGCAGGGGTAATCGTACACTATGTAACCTTTGGCCGTCTTCCTGAAACGGACAGACTGGGACGACCAAAAGCGTTCTACGCCAAAAGGGTACATGACAGCTGTTACAGAAGACCTTATTATGATGCCGGTCTGTTCGCAGAAACCTTCGATGATGAAAATGCCAAGGAAGGTTACTGCTTGTATAAAGTAGGATGTCGTGGGCCAATGACTTATAATTCCTGCGGTACCATCAAGTGGAACAACGGTGTTAGTTTCCCTATTCAGTCCGGACATGGATGTATCGGGTGTAGTGAGGATAACTTCTGGGACAATGGGCCATTCTATGAAAGAATGACCAACATGCCGGGATTTGGTATTGAATCCAATGCCGATAAGGTAGGAAAGGTTGCTGCTGTTGCCGTTGGTGCGGGTCTTGTTGCACACGGAGTTGTTGCTAACGTAAGAAAGCGCCGGTTCCTGAAGACCAGAATCACAAGAGGTAAAGAAAATCTGCAACAACTGGATGTTGAAAACAACAAAACTGAGGAATAACCCTTCCTTTTATCTCTTTTCAATTTTTTAAATCATTGCTTTCGCAAAATGCATTAATAGAAAGCAAACAATAAAATTCTAAAAAAATGGCTGAAAGAATAGTAGTCGATCCAATAACCCGTATTGAAGGGCATTTGCGCATCGAGGCAGAGGTGAAAGACGGGGTAATCACTGATGCATGGAGTTCGAGTACCATGGTCAGGGGAATAGAAAATATCGTTCGGGGCCGTGACCCCAGAGATGTATGGGCCTTTGTTCAAAGAACCTGTGGTGTTTGTACCACCGTACATGCTCTGGCTTCGGTAAGGGCCGTTGAGGACGCACTGGATATTGCCGTACCTCCTAATGCGGAATTGGTACGTAATATTATGGTGGCTGCATTATATATGCATGACCACGTCGTTCACTTTTATCACTTACATGCTCTGGATTGGGTGGATGTGGTCAATGCATTACAAGCCGACCCTAAAGCCACTTCCGAGCTTGCACAAAGTATCTCTAACTGGCCAAAGAGCTCACCGGGATACTTTTCTGACATCAAAAAGCGTCTGACCAAATTCGTCGAAAGCGGGCAGTTAGGGATTTTTGCCAATGGCTACTGGGGACACCCTCAGATGAAGTTGCCACCGGAAGCTAATCTCATGGCAGTAGCTCACTACCTGGAAGCGCTTGAATGGCAAAAAGAAATAGTCAAGGTTCACACTATTTTTGGTGGTAAAAATCCACATCCAAACTATCTCGTTGGTGGTATGGCCTGTGCGATCAACACCGAAAGTCCAGGTGGAATCAATGCTGAAAGGCTCGCCTATGTCGGTAAACTGATGGAAGAAGGCAAACGCTTCGTAGAGCAGGTTTACATCCCTGATCTCCTGGCTATCGCTTCTTTCTACAAAGACTGGGGAGCAATTGGAAAAGGATTTGGCAACTACATGTCTTATGGAGAATATCCAACAAATGGATATCGTGATGTTTCAGGATTTAAATTCCCTCAAGGCATAATTCTTGACAGAGACCTGACCAAGGTACATGAAATCAACCATCGGGATAATGAGGAGATCAGAGAGTTCATCAATAACTCCTGGTACGATTATTCCAATGGCAATGATGAATCACTCCATCCATGGGATGGTGAAACCAACATCAATTACACTGGTCCGAAACCTCCATATGAGCATCTGGACATTGACCAGAAGTACAGTTTCATCAAAACGCCAAGATGGAAAGGAATGCCAATGGAAGTTGGTCCGTTGTCACGAATTTTGGTAGGTTATGCCTCCGGTGATAAGGAGATCCAGGAAGAAGTTGGTGCAGTCTTGAACTATCTTGATGTTCCTGCCGAAGCCTTATTCTCAACATTGGGTAGAACAGCCGCCCGTGGCCTATGCGCCAAGCTGTCTGCACGCTGGGGAATGGATTTCTATAACCAGTTGCTGACTAATATCAAGAACGGAGATACCAGAATGGCCAATATGGAACGCTGGGAGCCTAAATCCTGGCCTAAAGAAGCCAAAGGAGTCGGATATATGGAAGCTCCACGTGGTGGTCTGGCGCACTGGATCAGGATCGAAGACGAAAAAACCGCAAATTACCAGCAAGTGGTACCTACCACCTGGAACGGTTCTCCACGAGATCCAAAAGGACAGCGGTCTCCTTACGAGTCCACACTGATAGGAACTCCGGTTGCCGATACGGAATTGCCTTTGGAGATCATCCGGACCATTCACTCTTTCGACCCTTGCCTCGCCTGTTCCGTACACTTGTACGATGAACATGGTAAGCATATTTCACAGGTACGGAACATTTCCGCCTGTGATGTTTAATGAGTTGAAGTGTTTTATAATTCATTAAAAAATTAAAAAATGGCTACTAATAATTTTAAAAGGGTCTTTGTATGGGAAATGCCGGTTAGGGTCTTCCACTGGATTACTGTGGGTACCGTAACCTCATTGACCATAACAGGGTTCCTTATAGCGAATCCACCTGCTATCATGTCCGCTTCTGAAGCGACTGGTAGCTACTGGTTCGGCGTAGTACGCTTCATTCATTTTCTGTCAGCATATATTTTCTTTTTCAACATGCTAATGCGTATTTACTGGTCCTTTGTGGGGAACAAATTTGCCCACTGGTCCAACTTTTGGCCTTTCAACAAAAAGAGGCTCAAAAATGTATTGCACGTGCTCAAGGTAGACGTACTGTTGATGAACGAAAAAGAACATGATTTGACAAACCTGAGTGTAGGGCACAATGCCGTCGCCGGTTTTTCTTACTTGGTTTTATTCCTGCTTGCCCTGGTTCAGGTGTTTACCGGATTTGGACTCTATGCAGATATGTCAGGATGGTTCCTGCCAAAAATGTTTGGTTGGGTAGTTCCTGCGCTCGGTGGAGATTTTGCCGCCAGGATGTGGCACCACGTAACCATGTGGGTAATGATAATCTTCGTGATGATCCACATCTATCTCGTGTTCTTCCACGACTGGCTTGAAGGCAGAGGGGAGACTTCCTCGATGATCAGCGGTTATAAATTCGTTCGTAAAGAAAGAATTCGCGATCCGGAAAGTATCACCGAACAGGCAGTGGAGAAAATTGAGAAAGAATTCGAAAAAGAAACAGAAGGCTAAAAACAGTTCAGGTTGTCTTAGGAAACAACCTGGATTATATAAATCAAAGCAGTTGATAGAATTCAAAAGCTTATGGTCTGCGGAAAAAAGCAGCAATCTGCAGATTTGATTCTTCCTATACTGGAAGTTGATAAATAAAGTTTTTGTTTTCAATCAACTGCTTTTTATCTTTATATCATGAGTGAGAACAATCCAATTGAAGGCAGACCTGGAATAGGATACTTCCCTTACGAAAAAGATAAGGAAAACCGCATCCTGGTAATGGGGATCGGGAATTACCTCATGGGAGATGAAGGCATAGGTGTACATCTTGCGCAACGTCTGGAAAAACAAGGGTGTCCTCCCAATGTTGATGCGTTGGATGGAGGAACCGGAGGCTTTTCCCTGATGAGCTATTTTGATGAATACCCGGTCATTATTTTTGTGGACGCAACCATGGATGGTAAAAAACCGGGCAGTATTTCTTTGATCAAACCAAAATTTGCAGCTGATTTTCCAAAAACATTAAGTGTACATGATGTAGGCTTGAAAGATATGGTTGAAGCGGTTTATATCACAGGCAAAGTTCCCAAAATGTATCTTTTCACCATCACCATCGCAGAGATCAAACCGATGACCGTGGAACTGAGTCCTGAAGTAGAGGCGTGCATTCCGGAATTGATCTCACAAATTGAACAATTGGCAGCAAACGAAACTTTTAAAAACGACCATTGAGCACCCTATCTACTTTTCATATACACTATACAGGCATTGTCCAGGGAGTTGGCTTTCGTCCCTTTGTTTATAAATTAGCCAAAACAAAAAACCTTAAAGGCTGGGTCAACAATACTGTTGATGGAGTACACATTGAAATCAATGCTACCGAAACTCAGGCTCAAGCTTTTTTCCAGGAAGTCCAGGACAAAGCACCCGGCCTTTCCAGGATCATTCATGCTTCGATGGAAGAAATCCCCTCCCAGGCATTTAATGATTTCGATATCATTTACAGCGATGATTCCGGTGAACCTAACCTGTTGATGACCCCCGATTTTGCCATGTGCCAGAATTGTGAAAAGGATCTATATGATTCCCAAAATAAAAGGCACCGCTACCCTTTTACCACTTGTACCAATTGCGGGCCGAGATTTTCCATAATCAAAACACTGCCATACGACAGGGAAAATACCACCATGGATGTTTTCCAAATGTGTCCTGACTGCCAAAAGGAATACAATAATCCCCTGGACAGACGATATTATTCCCAAACTAACTCCTGCCCGGTCTGTACCATTGAAATGCAACTGGAATCGAGCTCCGGTGAAATTCTTTCAAAGGATAATGAAACGATTATTCAGAGCACAATTGATCTATGGAATGATGGAAAGATCATTGCTATTAAGGGAATCGGGGGATATCTCCTGACTTGTGATGCAACCAACTTAGAGGTAATACAAAGGCTGCGAAGGGTCAAAAACCGCCCGAGTAAACCTTTCGCTATTATGCATCATGATGTTTTGATTTTATCTGAAGATACTGATCTTGATGCAGGCATAATGCTGGAAATGCAAAGCCCTGAAGCTCCCATCATGCTTTTAAAAACCAATGATGATCCTTTATCAGGAATTAAAACAGCAGATATTGCACCTGGCCTTGGCCACATTGGGGTGATGTTGCCTTATACACCTCTGTATCATTTGCTGCTAAAGGCGTTTGGTAAACCGATCATTGCTACCAGCGGAAATATCAGCAACTCCCCTATCGTGTTCGAAGACCATCAGGCCCGTGAGGAATTATCTCAGATTTCAGATTATATTTTGCTTAACACCAGAGATATTGTTGCTCCACAGGATGATAGTGTAGTGCGGTTTAGTACCATAAAATTTCAAAAAATCATCCTCAGACGATCCAGAGGCATGGCACCGACTTATGTAAATGCAAACCTCGATTTACCCGACTCCCCCATCCTTGCCATGGGAGCCATGCTGAAAAGTACTTTTACTTTACTCAATCAAAAAAATATTTACATCAGCCAATATCTAGGAGATACGGATAGCTTTCTGACCCAGCAAAGTTTTAAGCACACCTTGCAACACTTTCTGGACATTTTGAAAACCAAACCCTCTGTAATTCTGGCCGATAAACATGAAGGTTATTTTTCTACAACTTATGGACAAAAATTAGCCAGAGAGCTTGATGTTCCCATTCACAAAATACAGCACCATGAAGCGCACTTTTATGCTGTTATGGCTGAAAATGACTTATTGAACTCTTCGGAAAAAGTGATGGGAGTTATTTGGGATGGAACCGGCCTGGGAGATGACGGGAATATCTGGGGAGGTGAGTTTTTTGAGTATACCGATAATAAGGTTACTCGCCTTGACCATCTCAACTATTTTGACTTCATCCTGGGGGACAAAATGCCAAAAGAGCCAAGGGTTTCTGCATTGGCGATCTGTCATTCCTTTGAGGAAGGTCAGGAATTACTCCAGTCGAAATTTACATCCACCGAATGGAGCATTTACCAAAAGTTACTCGCCAAAGGTTCCCGGTTAAAAAGCTCAAGCATTGGCCGATTATTTGATGCGGCCAGTTCCATAGTCATGGATATCAACAAACAAACTTATGAGGGAGAAGCCGCCATGTTGCTCGAACAACAGGCCTATAAATACTTCCGGCAAAATGCTCCGGGCATGAGAATCTCCTATCTCTGGGAAAAGGAGTTGCCAGAAAATTTCACCACTTTCATCATGCAATTTCTGATCAGAGACAAGAAAGATGGCATGGAAAAACCATTACTGGCAGCCAAATTCCATATCACCCTGATCGATTATATCAAAGGCATGGCAGCAAAATACAACCATACAAAACTTGCCTTCAGTGGCGGGGTTTTCCAGAACGCATGGTTAGTCGATCTGTTGCTTTTATTTCTGGGTAAAAACCACGATCTTTACTTCCACCGCGAGCTATCTCCAAATGACGAATGTGTATCGTTTGGACAGTTGGTGGGATACCTCAAGGCCATTGAAGAATAGAGATAGCCCTAATCTGAGGAATGGAAATTACTAAAATGACTTAATGAACATTTAATTGACAAAAAAGGAAGTTCATGAAACACCTTTCAGAATACAGAAAACTCGAAGACGTACAAAAAGTCCTCGCTGAGATCAAAAATACCGTTACCCAACCATGGACCATCATGGAAGTGTGTGGCGGACAGACCCACAGTCTTGTCAAAAACGGTATTCTCGACATGCTCCCGGATAAGGTAACCATGGTTCATGGCCCCGGATGTCCGGTTTGTGTAACACCGTTGAGTCTGATCGACAAAGCCATCTTTCTGGCAGAAAACCAGGATGTAATCCTTTGTACTTTCGGGGATATGGTACGTGTTCCCGGGTCTAAAAAAAGCCTGTTGGAAAGTAAGGCGGAAGGCGCAGATATCCGAATTTTATACTCGCCCCTGGAAGCGGTTAATGTTGCCAAGGAAAACCCAGACCGGCAGATAGTATTTTTTGCAGTCGGGTTTGAAACTACAGCTCCGGCCAATGCTTTATCGGTAGTCCACGCCCATAAACTTGGTTTGACCAATTATTCCATTCTGGCTTCCCATGTATTGGTTCCACCGGCTATTGATGCTGTCATGGACGATGAATTAAGCAATATCCAGGGGTTTCTGGCAGCAGGACATGTTTGTACCATTATGGGATATGAGGAGTATCATCCATTAGCTGAAAAATACGATATCCCCTTGGTTGTGACTGGCTTTGAACCTTTGGATCTCGTGCAGGGAATTCTAATGGTGGTAAAACAGTTGGAGAATGGGGAATCTAAGGTAGAAAACCAATACTCCCGCATGGTGAAAGAAGCCGGGAACATGAGTGCCAAAGAGATCATTTTTGAAGTCTTTGAAGTACAGGACAGAACCTGGCGTGGCATCGGCACCATTGGGGATAGCGGATATGAAGTTCGGGACAAATATGCCTTATTTGATGCCAAGAAAAAATTCGATATCAATATTCCGGAAGCTCCTGAAAACCCGGAATGTATTTCAGGAGAGATTATGAAAGGGATTAAGAAACCTTTTGAATGCCCGGCTTTTGGCAAATCCTGCACACCGGGCAATCCGTTAGGAGCGCCAAT
>QQUB01000458.1 GCA_008501835.1 Bacteroidota bacterium | reverse complement strand
GTTCGGTAGCTTCGCCAACATCGAAGGTGGTAACTTCAAGCATAAGGGTTGGTGAAAAAACACTGCCCTGTGAACCGTTTCTTTCATATGGGATGCCAATTTGTGGAATGCTGTAAGCCCCTTCGGTGAAAGAGGTCAGCGTAATTTTTTGTTGATATAGCTGGCCTGTTTTCGTTTTTTTAACTTCATTAAGATTGCCGATATTAATGATCTCAATGGCTTCTATGGTGTCCAGTGCAGATATATCCGGGTCACCCAGCTCAACGGAAGGGTCACAGGTTATGGAAAGGGTAATGTCCACCTGGTCGCCAATCATAATAGAGGTAGAGTCCAGCGCTGCGCTGACACTTACCTGAGCTGCTAAACTGGCTGCCCATAAAAAGAATGATAGTATGACCAATATTCTTTTCATCTTCTATTTGCTACGTCTTTGGAAAAATTTCAATAATTCATTAACGTAATCGTCGTCTGATCTGATAGTGACAAAATCAGCACTTGTTTTCATAAATGCATTTCTGCAATAATCCCTGTAGGTTTTATATTCTTTCAGGTATGCCTCCCGAACGGACCTGGAAGTGGTGTCGAGCCATTTAACAGAACCGGTTTCAGCATCTTCTACCCGCAGCAGGCCTACATTAGGTAATTCTTCCTCACGGGGATCCACCAATTGAATACCAATGATATCGTGTTTTCGTGCTGCGATGCTCAATGCCTGCTCGTAATCTGTGGCAAAGAAGTCTGACATGAGAAAGCAGATACTTCTCTTTTTGACCACATTATTAAAATATTCCAGCGTCATTCCAATATCCGTTCCTTGCCCTTCGGGTTTGAAATCGATCAATTCACGGATGATCCTCAATATGTGGCTTCTTCCTTTTTTGGGCGGAATGAACTTTTCAATTTTGTTGGAAAAGAAAATCACGCCTACCTTATCGTTATTATTGATCGCTGAAAAAGCAAGAATGGCACAAATCTCCGTCAGTATCTCATTTTTGAACTGGTTTCTTGTCCCGAAAAAGGCTGACCGGCTCATATCAATGAGCAGCATTACGGTAAGCTCCCGTTCTTCCTCAAAGATCTTTATATATGGATCGCCCGTACGTGCTGTTACGTTCCAGTCGATATTTCGCACATCATCACCGTACTGATAACTTCTTACTTCGCTGAATGACATTCCCCGGCCCTTAAAGGCACTATGGTATTCTCCTGAAAAGATATGACGGCTGATGCCTTTGGTTTTGATCTCAACCTTCCGGACTTTCTTAAGCAGCTCAACAGTTGGATCTTCATCCTCATTCTGTCCCGCGTTTTCAAGAACTTCATCTTCGATCTTCCTGCGACGCTGGAAAAGGAAAAACCCTCCTCCGACTAGCAGAAGAATTCCTACAACGATCAATATGACGATTAAACCGGTACTCAATGAAAAATATTAAATGGTTTAAAGAGTTTAAGTGGTTCAAAGAGTTTCAGGGGTTAAATTCCATTCCTTGCCTGGCCTTAAAAAAACCAGCATTGTCTGCCAATTACTACTGAGGACTGTCCACTGAAGACTGCAGACTGAGAACTGTCCACTGAAGACTGCAGACTGAGAACTGCCCTACGGGACCTCTACCGTATCCAGGATCTTATTGATAATATCTTCCTGGGTAATGTTCTCAGCTTCCGCTTCGTAAGTCAATCCGATACGGTGACGCATTACATCGTGGCAAACGTTTCTCACATCTTCCGGAATAACATATCCTCTTCGTTTGAGGAATGCATATGCTTTGGCGGCCAGCGCCAGGTTGATACTCGCTCTTGGAGAACCTCCGTAGTTGATCAAAAGGCCAAGGTGTTTGAGACCGTATTCTCCCGGATTTCTGGAAGCGAAAACGATGTCGAGGATATATTGCTCGATCTTTTCGTCCATGTAAATTTTGCGAACAGATTCACGGGCTTTGATGATCTCTGCTGGTTTTACAACAGGTTTCACAGTTCCAAAGCCATCGAGGGTCAGATTCCTGCGAATGATCTCTCTTTCTTCCTCCTGGTTAGGATAGTCCACTTTTACCTTGAGCATGAAACGATCCACCTGGGCTTCAGGCAATGGGTAGGTTCCTTCCTGTTCAATTGGGTTTTGGGTTGCCAGTACGAGGAAAGGCTCCTCCAGTTTGAAACTTTCGGTTCCAATGGTAACCTGGCGTTCCTGCATGGCTTCCAAAAGAGCACTTTGCACCTTTGCCGGAGCACGGTTGATCTCATCCGCCAGCACAAAATTGGCAAATACAGGCCCTTTTCTTACAGAGAAATCATTTTTCCCCGGATTGTAGATCATGGTACCAATGATGTCCGCAGGAAGTAAATCCGGTGTGAACTGGATACGGCTGTATTTGGCGTCGATGGCATTCGACAGTGTTTTGATCGCCAGTGTTTTGGCCAACCCTGGCAGACCTTCCAATAAGACATGACCTTTGCTCAGAAGTCCGAGCATCAGGCGTTCTATCATATTGCCCTGGCCAACGATAACCTTGCTGGTTTCGTTGTTGATCTTTTCGACAATCGCACTGTCGGCGTAAATTTGTTGGTTGAGGGCTTCAATATCAACGTGCATCGTTTCTTTTTTATGATTTTTTGAAAACACGCAAAGTTGTTAATTTTTTTGAATTTAACACAATTCAAAGAGAGATCAATAGCCTAGGGATTGCACAGACTTAAACTATTTAACAGTATTTAACGTTTTTACAAAATGTTATACCCGTTTTTTCAACCTTAATAAGGTGATAATCAATTTGATCTGTGGATTGTTTTCAAAAATTAAAACAAAGATCATTTTTAATTCACGGTTGGAAATATCGAACAAGGTAGTATGTTTGCAATCCTTTAAGACCAATTCGAAGCTAATTTTATTACGAAATCATCTGACAAAACAAGAATTTACAATGAAGCAACTAAGCCTATTGCTAATGATGACCCTGATCAGCCTGACTTCTTTTGCCCAATGGCAGGGAACACCTGGCGGCGGCGGGAATTTTAAAAAAGGACCTTCCATTAAAGGGAAAGTTACCGGAGTGGTGGCTGATACCTTAAGCCAGCAGGTTGTGGAATTCGCAACCGTGGTGCTGATCAACGCCAAATCGGGCAAAGAGACCGATGGAGGCATTACTGATGAAAAAGGACAGTTTAAATTTCAGGATGTACCTGCAGGAAAATACAAGTTATTCGTTTCCTTCCTTGGTTACGAATCAAAATCCATTGAAGGTATTGAACTGACCCTCGAAAAACCGGATGTGAAGCTGGATGATATATTCATTCTTCCCTCTGGACTTACGCTTGATGAAGTGGTGGTTACTGAAGAAGCAGCCCTTTTTGAAAACAAGATCGACAAAATGGTCTTTAATGCCGAAAAGGACGTGACAACCACCGGGGGAGATGCAGCAGATGTCTTGCGAAAGGTGCCGTTGTTGTCTGTGGATTTTGATGGCAATGTGCAATTGAGAGGGTCTTCAAATATTCAGGTATTGATCAATGGAAGACCATCTAATTTCTTTTCAGAAAACCTGGCGGACGCTTTAAAAACATTACCTGCCGATCAGATCAAGACCATCGAAGTGATTACTCAGCCTTCTGCCAAATATGATGGGGAAGGATCTGCGGGAATCATCAATATTATTACCAAGAAAAAGGAAATACAAGGATACACTGGCTCTATTAGTGGTTCTGTAGGTACGCGTCAAAATCGGGGTACATTCAATTTCTCAGCAGCCAAAGGCCGTTTTGGATTTAATGCCAATGTGGGCTCCTGGTATTCCTGGCCGAGAGAAGCGATTACCAGTTTTTACCGGGAAGATATTTTTGATGGTGAATCAAGAGTGCTCGATCAAAACGGAACCACCGAAAGTATTTTCTTTGGCCCCGGAGGGTCGTTGAGCGCTTTTTATGACTTCAATGCATATAACAGTTTGTCATCCTCATTTTCATTCCGCTCTCACGGAGGGTCCAGGGATGGATCGACCAAAGCTGTTTTTAATGATCCGATCAACGAAGTTTATCAGGAATATACACGGTTTAATACCAGTAAATCTTCCCGGACAGGTTTTGACTGGACAACAGATTATCGCAGAACTTTTAAGAAACCGGAACAGGAGGTTACCCTCGCATTCCAGATGAGTGGTTCTAATGGACTGACGGACAATTTGGTTGAACAGCAGGATGATTTGGGTAGCGATGAATCCCTCATTTTTAAAGAAAATCAGGACAACAAAAGTCTGAACCTCGAGTCTACGGTACAGCTTGATTATGTGCACCCATTTGGATCAAAACTGAAAATGGAAACCGGTGCAAAAAGTGTTTTCCGTCAGATAACCAGTACCTATGATTTCGAAACGTTCAATTATGCGACGGAGATCTTCGAGACAGATTTTGTTCGCTCTGATGTTTTTAATTACGAGCAGGATGTGTATGCAGGGTATTTGTCTTTCAATGCCAAGCTGGGAGAAAAGTATGGAATGGTAGTTGGTGCCCGCTACGAGCATACAGGGATCAGCGGATATGTTGATTCAGGGGAGACGGAACCATTTTCTGAAAGTTATGACAACCTGTTGCCTAGTATCTTTTTCAGCAGAAAGCTCAAAAATTTCAGCATGCTCAAATTGAGTCTGGTGCAGCGCATCCAGCGTCCCGGGCTCAGGAATATCAACCCTTATGTGGATCAGTCTGACAACCGTAACATTTCTTATGGTAATCCACAATTATCCCCGGAAATCACTAATCAGGTGGAATTGGGGTATAATACCATGATCAAAGGAGTTATGGTCAATGCAGCAGTTTTCTATCGCCACACTTCTGATATCATTGAGCGATACCTTGAGGTAAATGACGAAGGGGTTTCTGTAACCACTTTCCGAAATATCGGGACGAACAGTTCTGTTGGTTTGAATTTCTTCACCTCTTTCAAAATTGCCAAGATCCTTTCGATCCGTGGTGGTGCTAATGTATTTACTTATGATGCAGCGGGTACGATCAATGGCGTGGAACTTACACAGCAGGCCATCATCTGGAATGGAAATGTGAATGCAACTTTATCCCTGAAAAAAGGATTTAAAGTGGAAGCATTTGGGTTCTATCGCCCGGCCAGACAAACCCTCCAGGGGTATTCCACCGCATTCCGGATGTTCAGTATGGGCGCCCGGAAGGAATTCCTGGATAAGCGTGCCAGTCTGGGTATCCGCATAGTGGAGCCATTTAAACGAATGAAGGAATTCCCTTCAGAGTTGAGCGGTGAGACCTTTGTGCAGGAAAGTAACTTTGCTATTCCGTTCCGTTCATTTGGAATCAGTTTCAGTTACCGTTTTGGAAAGCTGGATTTCAAACAAAAGAACGTTCGTAGTAAGATCAAGAATGATGACTTGAAGCAGGGAGGTGATGCTACTGGAAATATGTAATTTTTTACGGTAAACGATTGACGGCCCACGGTCTACGGCTTTTGAGATAAGATCATAGGTTCGGAAAAAGGCTACGGATGAGATAAGGTTTCATCTCCGTAGCCTTTTTGTTTTTTTCTGGCCTTTAATAATTAATCAAAATCATTGTGGTCAGCTTCGTATTAATCGAATTCATTCGATTCGTCGCACCGAAAAAATTCGGTGAGTACGGTTTATTTTTTGATATCTGCTTTTTTCCTCGACATTCAAAATATTCTTCCAAAACCAGCCACTCCTGATTTTGAACGAGTAAGGTGTAGTGGAACTGTTTCGAAATGACTAAAGTCCAGCTTAGTTTAATACGAGGTTTGGTTGGGGCCAAATTATTTTTTAATTAAAGAATTGGAGTGTTTGTGAAAATATTGTTAGCTTCAATTGTGATATTTTTATAGCCAAAAATCAAACGTTATGATAATGAAAACATTTCCCTCCAATTCCTTTCTTTTTACTCAGCTGAATTTTTACACACAGGAATTAAACGTCTAAAGTCGGTCTTAGGAGAGAATAAATAGTAAGTCTTTTCAATTTAACTTCGATGAAATATACCCTTACATTAATTTGTTTTTTTTTATTTTCAGAATTGATAATAAGTCAATCTTTCCCCTTACGAGAAGATTATCCGGTGTGGAGGCTTTATGATTATTCAGAGTCATACTTAATTTCTCCTCAGGGCGAGCAAGATACTCTTATTAGTGGGAATTACTGGACTTCCATGGGGCCCTTAAATTACTGGAACCCGGAAGTGAAATATTATTACAGGGTGGATGGACAAAAAGTATTTTATAGGGTTGATGAAAGTCCTACAGGTAGAAATGAGTACCTGATGTATGATTTTTCCCTTGAGGTTGGGGATTCAGTTTATGTTGGTGTTCCTTCCAGTAATTTTGTATCCGATACTGCATTGTTTTATATAGCTCAGGTAGATACGGTCTTTGTTGGAGCTATACCAAGGAAGAAACTTTTAGGATATTTTGAAGCAGAAGTACCTTTCCCGTCATATACAATGATTTATATTGGAACCTGGATAGAAGGAATAGGAGATTTAAATCATCCATTTTTTCCTTCTACTTGTTTAGATGTCACAGAGGATGCAGGAGCTTGTAATGGATGTGGAGGGTGTATTCGTTATGATTGTTTGACAACTGATGAAGGATTGATATATTCGTCAGGTCACGACTCTATATGCCAATTCCCTGAAATTGACTACTCACGCATTTATGTAAACCAAAATGTAGGCACTACCGCTCAAAACGGCAGCAGTTGGCAATATGCTTTTGATGATCTTCAGGAAGCCATCGAAATAGCGGAACCGGGTGATAGTATTTGGGTGGCAGAAGGTACATATTATCCTACGTCCAATTCTAATAGGGAGGTGTTTTTTAATCTTAACCCGGGGGTGAAAATATTCGGAGGATTTGAAGGTACAGAAACCGACCTTGGTCAACGTGATTGGGAAAACCACGAAACAATTCTTAGCGGGGATATTGGAATACAGGGAGATTCAACCGATAACAGTTATCATGTTGTTTATACCATCAATACAGACAGTACAGCTGTGTTGGATGGATTTACGATTACCCGAGGTCATGCCATTCATGACGATAATGCCTATTTCGGCCACCTGGTACGTGGGGGAGGTATGGTGGTGGATACTAATGAGGGTTTCCCGGAAGCATCACCTTTAATCCGAAATTGCAGGTTTCAACACAATGTTGGAAAATACGGTGGAGGCCTTGCCTGTTTTGGGTTGTATGACTTTCGTTCGAACCCAACGCTTCTTAATTGTTATTTCTACCAAAATACGGGTGTCATTGAAGGTGGAGGGATTTATAAAACTGGTCCGGCTATTGAAGGACAGCCACAATATTTTGAAAATTGTGTGTTTGAAGATAATTGGGCATGGCAAGGCGGAGCAGGGATTATGCTTAAGGAGGTGTGTAACGGCTTTGTTTTTATTTCTTGTAGTTTTTTTAAGGATACTGTGATTACGGGATCGGGAGCTATTCACTTTTTACCGACCTGTGATGATGTAAATGTTCTTGTTGATGAATGTGTGTTTGAGAGTAATGAAGGGAAGGATGGGGCAGCGTTTGGTTTGTTTGATCTTGGAAATTTAAACAATCCTCAAAGCCAACTTTTTCTTGAATTTAGAAATAGCCAATTTATTGAAAACAATAATACCGCTGGTTCTGGAGGCGCAATGTTTTTTTGGCCCTGGAACTCTAATTGTTATATAAACATTGACCATTGTTTTTTTGAAAATAATGTCTCGTATACTGTGGGAGGCGCAATTGATTTTTTTATTGAAGGTGGTACACTCTATTTCGATTTGGTAAATTCAATGATTGATAATAACAGGTGTATAAACATTCCTGGTTCCGGTGGAATAAATATTAGGAAAGACCCTAATACATCAGCATTGACACAATGTTTCTCAAGGATAGAAAATACCATATTTTCAAATAATGAAGGAGCCATAACAACTCAAGGTCTCGGGGTAATGGAAACTGAAATATTAAATTGTACCTTTTATAACAATGGTGATTTCCCTATAGCTAAAAATTGGAGTCCCAATTTCGATTATGAGGAATATTATACCACCATGTCTCTTAATAATTGCATCATCTGGGAACCTGATATTCCTTCGTATTATCTTTTTTATAATGGAAATCCCACCAACCAGCACCTCTACGATTATTCCATCAACAATTGCCTGATTAGTCAGCCTGCTTGTGATTTACCGGGAGGTGATGAAGCCTGTAATGAAGGAATGATATTTGGGTTAAATCCGATGTTTGTCAATCCGGAGGAAGGAGATCTTCGAGTCGGTGGATGTTCCCCGGCTGTAAATTCGGGGGATATTTCTTTTATTCCTGATCTGGAAACGGATATTGAAGGCAATCCACGGATTTTGGAAGGTGTTCCGGATATGGGTGCCTATGAGCAAGAGACCTTTTGGATGGAACTTGCCGGTACGGAACCGGTTACATGCCCTGATGAAGAGGATGGAATCGTTATGTTTGAAACTAATGGACATGAACCACTGTCTTTCTTTTGGGAAATGGGGTTATTTGCAGATACCACAGCCTCCGGCCTTGCTCCCGGAGCATATTTATTTACCGTAACCGATGCCGCCGGCTGTCAGGATACTTTTAATGTTGTTATTCCGCAAGCAGATACCTTACAGGTCGATTACGAAATACAGGATGCCAGCGCCATAGACGCCTGGGACGGAGCTATCATTTTAAACGGTATCAGTGGTGGAGTACCGCCATTCCAGTGGATCTGGAACACAGAAGATACCACTACTTCACTTGATAATATCCCACCGGGCTGGTATATTTTGAACCTGTTGGATGCTAATAATTGTTTGTACACTTACAATTTTGAAGTTGATTGGGTTAATGCGGATGGAACAGCGCCAGTCGAAAATGGACTTGGCATTTTTCCAAATCCTGTAAAACGTGGGCAGCCAGTAAATTTATATGTGTCTCAGGTGTCCGGAGATTTTGAAGTCAGGGTTTTTGATGCAACAGGAAGGGCATTGCCTGTGCAGGAAATTTCAGGAAATAATTCCCAAATTCAGATCTCTACTAAAAACTGGGTGGCTGGGCTCTATTATATTCGGCTAAAAGATGCTGGCGGAAAGGTTTGGGTATTTAAGCAGGTGGTTTTTTAAGACAAAATATGCTAATTGAAAAAAAATGGCCGGGAAGGTATGAATTAACAGTACTTTCCCGGCCTTTTTTTATTCCTGGTAGAAGTAATCTGTATTTTGGAAATAAAAAGGAGACGGGTCTAATGGTTTTTTTGAAAATCGCCATACTTTTGGCGCGTTAGTGTTACGTGTTGCAAGTTTCGGGTTCCGAGTAAAAAAGGAGTTGAAATTTTGATGTAGCTTGCCCAACGCGCAACCTGTAACCCGCAACCCGCAACAATTCTGACACATGCAGGCATTAAAAGAAACATACCTTCAGCGACAAAACGACCATCTCGAATCAGCGAAAATACTGAATGCCCGGTTTGGCAAATACTCCTACGTCCGGCTAACTTTTTTTATACTGGGTTTGGCTGGCATCATTCTGATCTGGTCTTATAATTATTTACTGGGAATAGGTTCCACGGTTTTGCTTTTCCTGCTTTTTTACCGGTTTGTCAATTGGCACCAGGCTATTAAGCGAGAAGCTCAACACAAGGAGCGCCTGGCCAGGATCAACGGACAGGAAGCAGACGTGCTGGATCATAAATTCGAAGTGTTTGCTTCAGGTGAAGAATTTCTCGATCCTCAACATGCTTATGCCCTGGATCTTGATGTTTTTGGACCACATTCCTTTTTTCAATATTGTAACCGTTCCACATCCTTACTAGGAAGGAAAAAACTGGCAGATATCTTTTTGGAAAGGGTTGCTCTCGAAACTATTTCTCAAAGACATGAGGCGATCAAAGAGCTCAGAGAGCAATTGGACTGGCGGCAGGATTTCCAGGCACACGGACTTGAAACCAAAGATGACCCTTCTCATCTTAGAGCATTGGAGTTGTGGCTGGAAGACGAACCCTTTGTTTCCCAAACCAAATGGATTAAGGCTTCCTTGTGGGCGGCTCCTTTATGGGTGACTATTGGAATATTGCTGTGGATCTTTGTGTTTTCCTGGCACTGGTTTGTGGTGTGGATGATCCCTGTTGCCTATACGCTTAAGAAGACGCTTGATAGAGTTAATGATACTCACCGAAGGACCACCCATGCTGAAGAAATGCTCAGTCATTATTCCAAACTGATCAAACACCTTGAAGGAGGAAAATTCAAATCGGATCTGTTGCAAGGATTGCATAGCTCCTTTGTGATGGAAAGTACAACCGCATCCAGGAGAATTGGAAGGTTGTCGTATGTGATCGGTCAGTTGAATGTACGTTATAACGCTTTTGCGATCATCCTCAATATTACAGCCTTGTGGGATCTGCAATGGGTTTATCAACTGGAAAAATGGAAAAAGAAGGAGAAAGAACATTTGTTGGAGTGGTTTGAGTCGATGGCCTATTTTGAAGCTCTGTGTAGTTTGGCCAATCTGCACTACAACAATCCTTCCTGGGTTTATCCGGAGATCGGTGAATTTGACCAACTGGAAGCGGAAGCATTAGGGCATCCATTGATTCGTGAATCCGAAAGGGTTTGTAATGACGTTGTAATTCCTTTGAATGGGCCTATCAAACTCGTCACCGGGTCCCATATGGCGGG
>QQUB01000009.1 GCA_008501835.1 Bacteroidota bacterium | reverse complement strand
TGCCTTTTTCACCGGGTTTAAGATCAAATAACAGATTACATTCCAGAACAATATAGTCCACTGGTTTTTCCCCTTTGTCCATCCGCTCAAACATCGGGATTAAGGGGCTGGTCAGCAACTTGGTAATAATGAGTCCTAAAAACACATTTGGGATCAATAATGCCAGGGCCATGCTCCATGAGGGGCCGAACTCCTTTTGTAAATAGACACTAACCAACCACATCACAAGGGAAGTTATCGTCCAGATGATCATAAATGGAATTCTGCCAAAATTGAAAAAATGCAAAGCACTAACAAACCAACCTGTGGTTACTCCGGCATCTGCATCAATATCCGTATCCAAATCTGCGTCGACGTCTACGTCTACATCAACATCTATGTCTACATCAGCATCGACATCCACATCAAAATCAAAGGCGTCCATATTTAATGCTCCAAGAATCACACTAAACCAGTACACCAATGCTAACAGCAATAAAATAGTGTAAAACAGGTTCACCCCGGAAAAAGCCATGTTGATTAATTCTTGCATTTATATTGTTTTTTTGCCAATTGTAATTATAAATTTTTTGACTCGATTCACACCTCCGGGGTTTTCAGAACCCCGGAGGTGTGGTTTTTTGGGGCGGGGTACAGCCTACATTTGGTTTTTTGATTCCATTTAAGCTTTCGCCAACGAAAAGTCTATAAAAGTTTACCATACCCCAATACTCTTTAGGGGATCATTGTAACAAATGATCCAAATTGGACACAGAAGTCCTGTTCGATCTTCGGATGTAATCTTGGAGGCCCATATTTGTAGACTAATCGCACCATATGGGTAAATGTTACCCTCAGGCATGGAAATTTTCCACCGATTTTATACAAATCAGGCTGTAAACAGTCGGGATAAGAAAGATTTGGAAATTACTTTAGAAAAAGTATCCATCTTCATCTGGTTTATGGGATCACAGTGTTAAAAAGTGTTAAGTTTTTTGCGATTATACCACGAATAAGCACTTTTTGTCGATTAAGTGCGACTTTCATCGTCGAGCGTCCAGAGAATTTCTACAAAAGTTATAAAAGGATTGACGGTAGACGATCAACGGCCCACGGCTCACGGCTGACGGCAAACGATGTACGGCGGACGGCCCTTGGTAAACGACAGACTGTTACACTGAGTTAAACAATTGTGGACTGCTGACTGCCGACTGAAGACTGAAACTTATTTTACGGTAAGCTTGGTATTTAAGGCAATGAAAAAGGAGCGACCCCAGGAAACAGGTACACTGCCGCCACTACTTCCGTGGGAGCCTCCTGTTTGTTCCATGAAATTTACATCCCTTATGTTGAGCAAATTTTTCGCTCCAACAGTCAACTTAATGTTATCCTTGAAGAAAGACTTGGAAATATTGGCATCTACCAGTGTGTAACCATCCCGTACATTTTGAAGGATTACCGGGTTTCCAAGATCATCAACATCTGAGAAATAGTTGATGCGCTTATCATAATTACGGGCCATCAGGTTAATGGTAATTCCTGGTCTGGTAAATTGATATTTGAGTTGGGCACTGCTTTCCACCAGAAAGCTAAATGGCGGGACTTCTGTAAAATCACCGGACAGCAGGTTAAATCGTCCTATTCCGGTAACTCCCAGATTCAGATCAAGTTTATTCCATTTACCTTTAAAACGGGCCGTGCTGCCCAGGCTTTTAAAACGGTTTTGATTAAAATAAGTGTACTCTACGGTTCCGGTTGAGGGCACTACTTGTCCATCAACCACAGCAAATTCAAAAAGGTCGATCTTGTTTTTTATGTCATTATAGAATAATGTCAGTTCAGTTGAGACCTTTTGGCGCCTGTACGTCAATGCAGCTTGAATATTATCCGATACTTCAGCTTTTAAATCCGGGTTACCAACAATATAATGATTGAAGTCTACGAAATAATAAAACAGCTCCTTCAGGGTAGGGCTGCGAAAACCTTTTGCATAAGAAAGCCTTAGGGACAGGTTTTCTTTTACATCATATTTTAAATTTAGAGATGGAATAACCGGAGCGTCATAACGTGTATTCCTGGTAGCCCTCAGACCAGACTGAATATCCAGTTTTTTGGCCAACTTGTAATTCACGTTTGCAAAAACAGCATAATCGCCTGCATGGCTAAACTGAGGCCGGTCACTTTCTTCATCGGCTATTTTCCGGCCAAAGGCTGTTTCCTGGTTGAGGTCGACTCCAATTTGAAAATTCCATTTACCGGAAAACTTACTGGCCAACACAGAGCGCAGCATATATGCCTCATAGGCAATGGTATCAGTTTCCGTTTCCACAGGAATGTCTTCATTCGTCTCAAACTCGTGTCTGAAGGTAGATTTTATCCGCTCAAAGGCATTATACCCCATAGTTGTTTTGAGGTAAAATTTGTCCATTACTGTGCCCTCATGAAATAAGGCATGGGAAAACCTTTTGGTATCATAGAAATCATCATAGGCATATGGCTTGAATTGGGGCCGACGTTGATCTCCAAGGTTTTCCACCTGTTCCGTAAAGGTTGAAAATGTGTAGGAAATGATGTTATCATCTTTCAGGTAGTATTTAACTAGGGCATTTCCGGACCATTTCTCTTTTGGGTTCCAGAGTAAATTTCGTCCGTCTTCAGTAACCGGCCCAAATCCT
>QQUB01000053.1 GCA_008501835.1 Bacteroidota bacterium | reverse complement strand
TGTGATGAAACCAGTGACTGTTCAGTACTTTCAGAAACCCGTTATTTTAGAACAGAGGTGCGATGTGATGCTCCTGCAAATTTTGATTTGAGTGAAATAACTCCTTTTGCTGTGGCGATATCTTGGGAAAACGCAGAACGGCCTTCAAAATGGGGTTTTTATTATCGTCGAACGGATGGAACACCGATATTGGAAACTTCTCTGGAAGGAGGGACTGTAGGTAAGGTAAATTCAAGTATGACCCAGGATGGATGGGTTTATCAGGTTTGTCTTGACGCCGAACTAAATATACAAAATCTGGTGCCTGATAAATGGTATGATTTCAAAATTGAAAGCTGGTGTGAAGGATTTGGTTGGACAGAAAACGCTGAAATCCAGCAATTCAGAACTAAAGCCAATTGTAAGGTGCCAGTAGGTGTGAACGCACTGTTTGTGGGGACAGATACAGCCTCAATTGCATGGCAGGAGCAACTGGCAGATCAAAGTTACCAGATTGAAATAAGAGAAGAAGGCATTATTTCCTGGACGTCATATGAAAGTAATCTTCCCGAATATCAATTTAATGACCTCACCTCAGACATAACTTATGAATACCGCATCAGAACAGCTTGCGATAATTTTGGATTAACAGACTGGACAGAAATTTATGAATTCCGTACAGATGAATGTCTGCCTCCAACGCAGGTAGCCAAGGAATATATGAATGCAGATGGGGCTATCCTTATTTCATGGATGCCTTCTGCCGGCGAGAATGAGTACCAGGTGGAATACAGGTTACAGGACAGTCTTTATCCACCAGAATGGGCAATGGTGCAAACAGCGGGGGATTATGTGCAATTATCAGATCTGCAAACCGACAAAGTTTATGAGTACCGGGTTGCTGAAAACTGTCTGAGTGCAGGGTTTTTATACAATCAGGCAATTGATACTTTTTTGATCGGAAGGCCTTCGTTAAACAATGAATTTTTCGAATGTGGCCTTCAGGTTCAGGTTTTTGACCCGGATAATTTTTATCCTCTGGATTTTTTGCATGTTGGCGATTCCATAACTGCCGGGGATTTTGGTGTTCTAATTACACATTCATCCGGACAAATAGGCACATTTTCTGGTAAAGGTTATATTCCCGTTCCTTATTTCAACAGGGCCAGAGTCAATGTGAAATTTAAGAACATCAAGGTGAACGATGAATATAAGCTCGTTGATGGAAATATTACTGTAACAGGAGTAGGTTTGCAGGTAATCAGTGAGGAGACGGCAGCATTATTGGATGATATTGTTTCAGGACTGGAAACGCTGGACGATTTGCTTGCCGAGGCGGAAGACATTTTGGAAATCATTGATGAGTTGTTGGAAACCTTGTCTGCCTACTTGCCGCCCGAGGTTGTACAGAACCTTGAAGATGCACAATGCGCAGTTACAACAGCAATGGCAACAGGCAATGAAAATGACATCACTGCGGCCCAGGCTGCCCTTGAAACGGCGAACCAGCATTTTCAGACCGCAATGACTGAGTTGTTGACTAGAGTACTGGATATCATTATTGAATCTCTTGATCAGTTGAATGAGGAGTTTAATGCACAAGCAGAGACCATAATAGCAGATTATGAGTCAGCGACCGGGAATCTGGAAGCGTTCGAGGCAGAACAAAATGGGATTTATGCTACCTCGGGCTTTTCAGGAGCAGAAGAATTATCTGAATTGCAAGAGGTGGAGTGGTATGAAGAAGATCTTACGGACCAGCAGGAAATTATCGGTTCCAATAACGAAACCATGAATGAATTAATCACCCTTTCCCAGGATTATTTTGAAAAGGTTTTTACTTATGGGCAAATGAAAAGTGTTCAACGCTTAAAAAGTGAGGTCCAGACAACTGCAGACCTGGTACCATTCCTGGCCGCACTCCTGAACAAGGATATTGACCTCCTGGAATACATTGGTTCTCAGATCGCTAATGAAAAAACGAATGAAGAGATTATTCCTGAAGTGAAGAATCGGATTTTAGAGGGAATTGATAAGATCTTGAAGAGGCTTTGACCTATTAATGATTTTTTTCACCAGTCGTCTGAAGACAACCATGATATTGATTTTAAGTTGGAAACTTAAAATAACAGAATAAACTGTTGTTTGAAGTTTTCAAGTTCAAACCTGTATTTTAGTTGTCTTCAGACGACTTTATTTCAACACAAAAAACTAAATGAAAAGCGAGAAATTTTTTGAAAGCCAGGGGGGCTATACAATTAAGAATCAGAATTCAATTCATTTTGTAACCCTCACCACCGTTGGATGGATAGATGTTTTTACCGGAAAAAAATACAGAGATTTAATTCTTGAAAGTTTAAGTTTTTGCCAGAAGCAAAAAGGGTTAATCGTTTTTGCATTTGTAATAATGAGCAATCATTTACACATGATTGTAAGGGCAAAAGAGGGCAAAAAGCTATCAAATTTGTTACGTGATTTTAAAAAATTCACCGCTCAGGAAATCATTGCGCTGATTAAAAAAGGTCCTGAAAGCCGGAAAGAATGGCTTTTACATATGTTTGAGTACTTTGCTCGGTTTAACAGTAATAATAGGTTTTATCAATTCTGGCAACAGAATAATCATCCAATTGAACTGGTAAGTCCGAAATGGATAAGACAAAAACTGGATTATATTCATTTAAATC
>QQUB01000215.1 GCA_008501835.1 Bacteroidota bacterium | reverse complement strand
AGAACTGATTTGCATGTGTTTATGATAATCAGTTCGTGGTGAAAAAAATTTTTCACGTTGATAAAATTAGGACAGGAAAATGTAAAGTGAAAATCGGAATATTCCGTGAATATTGATAATCAGTGACTTATGTCATTTTTTCGGAATATTCCGTTTTAGGATTTTGGAAAAAACAGGCTGGAAGGCCAATTATTTTGACAAGATGAACTTATCAGTTAGCCACATTATAGGTCCGCAACCTAAGATATCGTTTATATTCTCTTTCGAAATTTTTTGTCAAACCAGACCTCTTTCTCGTCTTGACATAATCTTCTGTACGACCTTCCTCAAAGTCATTTTTGAGGAAAGGAGTGTAGAAATATTTTTCTTCTTCCCCTTCAAAAAAGAGGATTTCCACGTTATCGAAATTGATGATATAATTTTGGTTGATTTGGGAAAACAGGAAATTTGATTTGTATTTTAATTCTGAGGACAATTGACTTAATTGAACTCTGTGTTCCAAAATTCTGCCATCTTTAAGAAAGGCATGAGAGATTCTGTTGTGGTATTTTATGTAAACAATTTCCTCAATGGGAATTTTTCTTTTGCCGAATCTGATCTCCTTTGCACCGTGTGTTTCGTAAGCGGTAAGTAATAATTCAAGGTCCTCCTTTTGGTGTTTTATTTCATCCCGTTGCTCAGTAATCTCTCGGTTTTTAGCATTGATAATGGCATTTTTTCTTTGGAGTTCGAGGTTTTTCTTTTTCCTCAATTGTACTTGTTTATACAGGAAAAATCCGATTAAGGAGGAGACCAGAATGATAACTCCAAAGATGATCAGAAAAATCAAAAGTGTTTTTGAATTCAATTGGGCCTGGATCAGTTCTTTATCTTTTTGAGCAATCAACTTCTGAGCTTTTTCCTCCCGGTATCTTTGTTCCAGTGAATTGATGGTCCGGAATTTTTCTTCGTCATAAAGGCTGTCTTTCAATTCAGCAATTCCTTTGTTGATATCCAGACTTTCTTTAAACCTGCCCATGGTCTCGTATATGCGAGCAAGATTATGGTTGTTGTAAAGGATTAATTCCCTGAATTCATTTTCTCTTGAGATCTGGACTGCATTTTTACAAAAGGTAATGGCTTTGTCATATTCACCCCTTTTCAGATAAATGGCACTGATATTTCCAAGCGTATTGGCTTCACCCCAGTAATTTCCTCTGGATTTATAGTTGTCCAGTGCTCTGAAATAGTACTCCAGGGCTTCATTATCCTTGCCCATTTCTTCATAGGATACTCCGAGATTGTTAAGCGCATTGTCAATGTTACTTTGGTCATTATGGAGCCTTGCACTATCTAATGTACTTTTAAAAATCCTCAATGCTTCTTCATAATTTCCTTCATTATTGTAAATATTACCCCGGTTTTGAAGGACTATATTCAGTTGATGTCCAAAAATATTTTCATTTCTTAAGAATTCCTCTGCCTTTTTATTGTACTCCATTGCCTTTTCAAAGTCCTTCATGAATCTGAAATTCTCTGAAATATTGCTGTATACGGTCGCAATGTTTTGAATGGCATTGTTGGATTCAAAATAATCAAGTGCCTCCAGGAAATACTCAATGGCTTTTGCATACTCACCTCTTTTTTGCCATAATATTCCTTTAAGGTTGAAGGCATTACCCTTGTATTTGGTTTGTAAGGTGGAATCTATAGGACTACTGCTGTCTACAAGGTCTATGGTTTTATCACACCATTCTTCCGAACTTTCAAAATTATTTTGGAAATAAAAACCAATGGCTTTATTATAAAAACCTCCAAGCAAACCTTGTGTGTAATCGATTTCAGTGGCCAGTAAAATGCAACTATCCGCAAGGGAATTAATGGATTGAGGTGCGGTGTTCCTTGCCTCCTGACATTTGATGAGTAAACTATCTATTTGGTCCGTCCCCAGAGTATTCTGGCTTGGTTCCAGGGTGCTATTTTTACAACCCAACAAAAGCAGGAAGGCTAGGGAAAGGACTCCAAAGACCTTGGCCAGAGAAGATATTTTGATTTCTTCTGTCATTAATTACTAAAAAACTTAAAGCATAAATACATGCTAATTAAGTTCCGGTGCTGAAATTTGAATTATAAAGTAAAAATAAGGAATAAAATTAAATGGAGGTTGCTGACCGGGGAGAATAAGTGGCTGGTAGGGAAGATAGGCGACCAGAATTGGTTTGAGGCAAAAAAAAAACGGGCCTTGATTTTTCAAGGCCCGATCTTTTATCGTCAGGTAAGCTTTACTTACGCATTTCTATTCATACAATTCAAATCCTCAAATGCCTGTGTCAATCTCGCAACAAAAGATTGTTCTGCTGCACGTAACCATTTACGAGGATCGTAGAACTTCTTATTAGGCTTGTCATCTCCATCAGGGTTTCCGATCTGGCCCTGAAGGTAATCACGGCTTTTAGCTTCATAAACTCTTACGCCATCCCAGAATGCCCATTGAGTATCGGTATCGATATTCATTTTAACAGCACCGTATTCAACAGCTTCACGGATTTCTTCCTGAGAAGATCCTGAACCACCATGGAAAACGAAGTTGATTGGATTCGCATCCGTGTTAAATTTCTCCTGAACATATTCCTGAGAGTTTTTCAGGATAATTGGACGCAGGGTTACATTACCTGGCTTGTATACGCCATGCACATTACCAAAAGCGGCAGCGATGGTGAAACGGTTGCTCACTGCAGATAGTTTTTCATAAGCATAAGCCACTTCCTCTGGCTGAGTGTAGAGACGTGAGCTGTCAACATCTGTATTGTCAACACCATCTTCCTCACCACCGGTAACTCCGAGTTCGATCTCAAGCGTCATACCGATTTTATCCATTCTTTCGAGGAACTTAACGCAGGTTTCGACATTCTCCTCGATTGGTTCCGCAGAAAAATCAATCATGTGAGAACTGTACAATGGATAACCATTCTTTTCATAAAACTTTTCTCCTTCGGTAACGAGACCGTCAATCCATGGGAGTATCTTTTTCGCACAGTGATCGGTATGCAAAATTACGGTCACACCGTAGGCTTCAGCAAGTGCATGAACATGTTGGGCTGCTGATACTGAACCCATGATGGTAGCTCTGAAATTTTCATCACTCAAACCTTTACCTGCAAAAAAGCTGGCTCCTCCATTGGACAATTGGATAATTATTGGAGAGTTCACGGCAGCGGCGGTTTCCATTGCGGCATTGATTGTATTGGTACCAACACAATTTACTGCGGGCAATGCAAAATTATTTTCATTAGCGTAGTTTAATAACTCGGTAACTTCATCACCATGTAAAACGCCGGCGCGAAACTTGGTATTCTTAGACATAATACTTGTTTTAAATTAAAAAAAGACCTCTAATTTTTAACTGTACAAAAGTAAGAAAAATGTACAGTAATTCAGAGGTCTTTTTAAAAAAGTTAGCCGAAAAATCAATGGATTGAACAGCATAGAAAATATTCGCTCAATCGTCTGTTATTCAACTATTTATGTCTGTGAAAAAATCTTTACAAATGGGTTTAAACCCATTTATATGATTTCTTTTTCGGTAAGGTATCTTTCTGCGTCCAATGCAGCCATGCAACCGGTGCCGGCGGCAGTGACAGCCTGACGATAAACCTTGTCCTGAGCATCTCCCGAAACAAATACTCCCTCTATCTTGGTATGGGTTGATCCCGGAGTAACAATAAGGTAACCGGTTTCATCTCTATCCAGCCAATCTGCAAAGATATCTGTGTTTGGTTTGTGGCCAATGGCGACGAAGAATCCTTTCGCGTCAATCACAGAAGTTTCATTGGTTTTGTTATTGATCACCTTAACCCCTTCAACTTCTTCTTCACCGAGTACTTCCAAAGCTTCGGTATTCCAGTGAATCTCAATGTTTTCCGTTTTCATTACGCGCTGCTGCATAATTTTAGAGGCTCTGAGTTCGTCTCTTCTGACCAACATATGAACCTTCGGACTCAATTTGGCCAGGTAGGAAGCTTCTTCACAAGCTGTATCACCTCCACCTACAATCACGAGTTCCTGACCACGGAAGAAAAATCCGTCACAAACTGCACAGGCTGATACACCTTTATTCATCAACTTTTGCTCAGATTCAAGTCCTAACCACTTGGCACTTGCACCCGTGGAAATAATCACGGAATCGGCATGGATCTCATCCCCGTTTGCTGTCCATACTTTATGTACAGGCCCGCTGAAGTCCACTTTTTCCACCATATCATATCTGACCTGGGTTCCAAAACGTT
This sequence comes from Bacteroidota bacterium, assembly GCA_008501835.1. Taxonomy (GTDB): domain Bacteria; phylum Bacteroidota; class Bacteroidia; order Chitinophagales; family Saprospiraceae; genus BCD1. The sequence continues at coordinate 6,455 of QQUB01000215.1, read as the reverse complement.
CGGCTTGTTTGCGGAAGTCTTCCATCATCTGAGGGCCCATTACACCTTCAGGGTAACCTGGATAGTTATCCACCTCTGTAGTAATGATTAACTGGCCACCTGGATCTTTACCTGTATATAAAACAGGCTCCAGATTTGCGCGAGAGGCATAAATTGCTGCAGTGTATCCGGCAGGGCCAGATCCGATTATCAAACATTTTACATGTTCTTTTGCTTCTGACATTATATCTTGTATTTTGTTTTTTTAATTGCTAGGCAAAAATAGTAAATCTACCCAAAGGTATATGTTATATACGTCACAAAAGCACCCCTGGTTCTATAGAAATTATTGATCTTTTATCAATTCTTCTGATGACAGATAAAAAATGAAAAATTGATCAGGTTTAGAAATGCCGGCGATACAGTTTTTGACAACATTTTCATTCTGATTTGTTGTTATTTGCCATATTATTTGCTAATTATGCGTTTTCGAACAAAAATTGTGTCGGAATCCGAACATTGAGGCTTTTCTACCGTAAAATAAATTTGGGGGGATAAATTTTGCCTTCGGGCCATCTCTCCATACTTTACCAACCAACGCATACCAAGACACTTTAAGTGAAAATTTTGCTCCCCCCAAAGGGTAAGATCACCACTGATTGGATGATCTTATATTATCCTTGTAAAAACTAATGATTACAAAATTTCAAAATCTTTGGATCTACAATAGATAAATCATCGCTTATGAAATTAAAATTCTACACTTTTTTTATTGTATTGTTAATTAGTATTCCAGAACTGGTGACTGCTCAGCACTCCATAGCCAGGGAATGGAATGAATTATTGTTAACGTCTATCCGGAACGACTTCGCAAGGCCAACGGTGCATGCCAGAAACCTGTTTCACGTTTCTACGGCCATGTATGATATCTGGGCGGTTTACGATGACGAAGCGGAACCATTTTTCCTTGGAAGAGACGTGGGGGATTATACCTTCAATTTTGATGGTGTGACCATGCCAGGGGATATTGAGGCCGCAAGAGAAGAAGCCATCAGTTATGCTTGTTATCGACTGATGAAGCACCGATTCCAGGATTCCCCCGGTGCTGCTGAATTATATGCCTTGTATGATAACATGATGGATCACCTTGGCTATGACAAGGATTTCATTTCTATGGATTATCATACCGGAATTCCGGCATGTCTTGGTAATTATCTCGCTAATCAAATTATCAATTTTGGTTTGCAGGATGGAGCCAATGAACAGGGTGATTATGAAAACCTTTATTACGAGCCTTCCAACGATCCACTGGTAATGACTTCTGAGGATCCCAATATCATGAATGATCCTAATCGCTGGCAGCCGCTGACGCTCGATGTATTTATCGATCAGTCCGGAAATGAGATTCCTTTTAATACACCTGATTTTTTAAGTCCGGAATGGGGAAATGTTGTCCCTTTCTCATTGTCATTGGAAGATGCGACCATCCATCAAAGAGATGGTCATACCTACTGGACTTACCATGATCCGGGGCCACCTCCATACCTTGAGCTGGATGGAGGAGGGTTATCCAATGAATATATGTGGAACTTCTCCATGGTTTCAGTTTGGTCAGGACATCTTGACCCCTATGACAATACCATGTGGGATATCTCACCGGCATCCTTGGGAAATATAGCATTGGATCAATATCCGACAACTATTGAAGGGTTGAGAGACTTTTACGATTATATCGATGGTGGAGATATTGGAACAGGGCATGATATGAATCCTGCTACCGGAATGCCTTATGAACCTAATTTAGTGCGTAGGAGTGATTACGGCAGAGTACTGGCTGAATTTTGGGCAGATGGTCCGGATTCGGAAACTCCTCCAGGGCACTGGTTTACCATTTTGAATTATGTAAATGATAATCCTGAAATGGTTAAAAAATTCCGTGGCCAAGGTGAAATACTTGATGATCTGGAGTGGGATGTAAAGGCATATTTCTTGTTAGGAGGAACAATGCATGATGTAGCGATTGCTTCTTGGGGAGTCAAAGGATATTACGATTACATTCGTCCTGTTTCGGCTATCAGGTCCATGGCATCCAGAGGGCAATCATCTTCACCACTACTTCCTAGTTATGATCCTGCTGGAATTCCACTGGTGGAAGGAGCTATTGAACTTATTTACATCGGAGACCCACTGGCTGGTAATGATGACCAGCATGTTGGGGAAATTAAACTGAAGGCATGGCGAGGACCTGACTTCATTGAGGATCCTGAGAATGATGTTGCAGGGGTTGGCTGGATTTTAGCCAATGAATGGTGGCCTTATCAAAGACCATCTTTTGTTACGCCTCCTTTTGCAGGCTATGTATCGGGTCACTCTACCTATTCAAGAGCTGCAGCTGAGGTGATGACACTTTTGACGGGGGATAATTTTTTTCCTGGAGGAATGGGCGTTTTTGTGGCTCCTCAAAATGAATTTCTCGTATTTGAGGACGGACCAACCGATACTATCTTCCTGCAATGGGCTACTTATCAGGATGCTTCCGATCAATGTAGTTTGTCCCGTATTTGGGGAGGAATTCACCCTCCGGCAGATGATATTCCTGGCCGTTTGATGGGATATGATATTGGACAAAAGAGTTTCGTTTTTGGAGAAAGGTTCTTCTACCGGGACGAGGATAATGATGGCTATACAGCCAATATCGATTGTGATGATAACAACCCTGATGTGTATCCGGGAGCTTCAGAACTGTGCGACGGTCTGGATAATGATTGTAACGAATTAATAGATGACGCCATCGACTATTATACATATTATAAGGATAATGATAATGACACCTATGGAGATGGAGGAGACTGGATCGAAATCTGTCAACCTACTGCTCCTGAAGGTTATGTGACCAACGATCAGGATTGTAACGATAATGATGAAAACATCAATCCTGCTGCTGCGGAAATATGTGACGGTGGAGATAATAACTGTAACGGTTACGAAGATGAAGGACTGGCTGAGTATACTTATTACCGCGACAGTGATGAAGATACTTATGGAAATGCCGGAGACTGGATCCAGACTTGTGATGCGACAGCACCAGAAGGCTACGTAACCAACGCCATGGACTGTAACGATGCGGATGGAAATATCAATCCCGGAGCTACAGAGGTATGCGATGGTATAGACAATAACTGTAATGCTTTGGAAGATGACGGTTTACCAATCGTGATGTACTACCGTGATAATGACGGAGATAATTATGGTGATTCGGCTAATATGGTGGAGGCCTGCGAAGGCATGGAGCCTGAGGGGTATGTAGCTAATGACCTGGATTGTGATGACAACAATTCTGAGATCAACCCTGATGCAGAGGAAACCTGTGATGGAAGGGATAACAATTGTAACGGTCTGGAAGATGATGGTTTGGAGCTGATCACCTATTACCGGGATAGCGATGGGGACGATTTTGGAGATGCCACCACTGTTGTTGAAGATTGCCAGTTGTGGGCTCCTGAAGGATACGTGACCAACAATCTGGATTGTGATGACAATAATGCAAATGTGAATCCTCTGGCATTAGAAAGTCCTGATAACAATATTGACGAGGACTGTAGTGGGGTAGACTTGTATCAGGAAACCAAATTCTTCCCAAATCCTGCGGGTGATGAGGTCTTTGTTCATTATCAGTATATCGGGAAACTAACTGCACAGGTTGTTGATGTAAGTGGAAAGATCGTGCGGGAGGAGTCCATTAATTTTGAAAATAATTCAGCTAGAATAAATCTTGAGGGATTGATTGAGGGAGTTTATTTCATCTCCATTCTTGATGAAGACAATAAACGCCTGGCAAACGAGCGGATACTGAAATATTAAAGATGAATTAGTTAATTAACGGTTTTGATGAATAATGATCCCCGGGCTAGGCCCGGGGATTTTTTTTTGGTCTGAGATGAAGACCTTATGTTCATGGAAAATGTTGGGATTATGAGGCGGCTGCCTGAGAGCCAATGCTCATTTCTCTTACTATAGATTTAACGGTATTCTGCTTTTTGCGACGGTCAAAAATGCCTTCGCTGGTAACCAGACTGTAGGAGGGGATTTCCGTCATTTCATTTAATTTCACACCATCTTCGATAACGCAAAAATGTCCGATTTTACTGTGGTAACCTATGGATACATTTTCTCCAATCTTGTTTCCATGGCCAATAGTGGAACGTTCTCCAATTTTTACTCCACGTCCTATGGTGTTCCGGAATCCGATGGCAACCTCGAATCCGATAATTCCATCTGCCCCGATGGTGGTTTTACCTGCAACCGAACAACCTTGATTGAAAATGCAATTGTCACCTATTTGGATTTTTCCAACTAACAGTGATTTTTGATCAGGAGTCAATTGATTGGTCCCTAATAATATATTATCTCCTAGGTAAACATTGTCTCCAATGTCCAGTAAGGGCAAATCCCTTAACCAACACTTAGGATAAATGGTAAAATTTACCTTTCCCTTGTAACCAAATGTTCTAAAAAAATTGGTTTTTAATTCCTGGTCTGCAAATATCACATTCAAAACTGCTGGATTGTAAGTAAACTTCCTCAATTCCATGGTATAATCAACCCTGTCCTTATAATCTTTAATGGACTGATCGCGTTCAAAATTGCCAACTTTAATATTGTTCACGATATCCTGGAAATTTTTGTCATTCTGTAATCTTTCCAATTCCTGCTCTATAAGTGTGCGATTGATAAAAGTCATGATATTGAGTATTTTGCCGTGATGAATAAATATGATACAAAGATGGGAGTATCCAGGTCCTCACAACACATCATTTATTGGGGTTCCAAAAATATCCTCATTTTTGAGGAGAAAGGAAAAAAGAGGGTTTCTCAAAAGTAAAAACATAAACTTTGAGGCAAAACTTTATTCTATTTCACGCGGATTACGCTGATTTTCGCTGATATTATTATAATTTTCCAAATTCAAATCTGCGTTTATCTGCGTTATCTGCGAGAACTATACTTATGAGACTGGCCTTTTTGGGGTTGTAATTAAACTAAGGAATTAATCATCCAATAATCCAAACTCAAACACTTTCCGAACCAATCCTGCAGTGTTTTTAGCGTTCAGCTTCCGCAAAAGGTTTTTTCTGTGGCTGATAACTGTCGTGGGAGAGATGAACAGTTCTGCTGCAATATCCTCTGTAGTTTTTTCTTCAATGATAAGCCTGAGGATCTCCTTTTCGCGACGTGTCAACTTTTGAATAAAATCGCTGGTCTTTGGTTTTTTAATTTGTAACTGACTGGCCAGAAGTGAATCCGTTACTTCCTTGCTAAAATAGCGTTCCCCGGACAGGACTTGCTGAATTGCGGTCAACAGTTCCTGCTTTCCGGTGTTTTTTAACAGATAACCATCAACTCCGGCATTGACCATCTTTTTAATGTAGCCGGCATTGTCATGCATGGTTAGGGCGATGATCTTGATTTGGTCATTTTCCTTTTTTATGTCCCTACAGATATCAAATCCCGATTTGTCCGGCAAATTAATATCCAGCAATACCAGATCAATCGCTTCGGTAGAGATTATCTCCATAGCCTCACTTCCATTTTTGGCTTCGAAGAAACCCGAGAAATTTTCTTCTCCTTCGAGTAACCCCTTAATTCCGTCAATAACGATTTGGTGATCGTCTACAAATAAAATATTTGCCATTTTTCAGGTTTTATGTTTAGTTTAATGGGACCTGAATAGTGAATGTACTTCCCTGCTCCGGGGTAGATTCAATATGTAAGATTCCTTTTAAAAACTCTGTTCTTGAACGTATATTTTTCAACCCAATCCCTTCATGGTTTATGGAGGTGTCAAACCCTTTTCCGTCATCTTCTACTTCAAGCGTTATCATATCTTCTTCTATTGATAATTGAACGATCACTTCCGAAGCTTCCGCATGTTTAACAGTATTTTTCAATAATTCCTGGGTTATTCTGAAAATACCCGGTTTAACGACCTCATCTAATGCATTTTCGTCGCCAAAGAAGTAATAGTAAAATGTGGTGTTTTTATTGGTGAGGCTTTTACACAGGTTTTCCATTGCCGCTCGTAACCCTTGTTCTTCTAGAACTCCCGGCATGAGGTCATGAGAAATTTCTCTAACCGTTTTACATGCATCATCGACCATAGATTCAGCTTTTTGGAAGGTGGCTTTTGTTGGGTTATCCTTGGTATTATAGGTTATGTTACTGATGAACATTTTTACGGTTGCCAGAACAGCTCCCAATCCGTCGTGCAATTCCCGGCCGATTCTGATACGTTCTTTTTCTTCCCCCTTGAGAATGGCTTTTAGGAGTTTCGTTTCCTGTTCTCTGTTTAAGACTTCTATTTTTTGCTGGTTAAGCTGCTGATTTTTGCGGTTGATAAAGAATAAAAGGGTAATCAAAAGTCCAAATACAGTGCGACCGCCGCCTAATAACAACAGTTGATTATTCCTTTTTTGAAT
>QQUB01000930.1 GCA_008501835.1 Bacteroidota bacterium | reverse complement strand
AGGCTAGCAAGTTCTAACATTATTGATGATTTTGGGTGAAAAAATAAGAATATGAGAGGTACGATACAATTAGCCAAACCTGATAAAAAAATCAGGTGTCAGGTGTAAAAATATAAATATAAAAAGTAAAGGGAGATTTTATTATCAACCAAAACGATTTGAATATGTTCAAAGGACTTTTAAGAAATACTATTTTTCTAAAAAATAGTATTTCTGGGTATTTCCGAAGCAAGACCTCCGGGGTTTCTAAAACCTCGGAGGTCTATGGCAGAAAAATCAAACCATTCGCTGCCGCATTACCTCATAAAGCATGATGCCCGTTGCAACGGAAACATTAAAAGAATCCGTAGTGCCCGCTTGTGGGATAATAAACAATTCATCGGCCTTTCTCTCTACTCCGGTACTAATCCCCTCACCCTCGGCTCCGACGATCAAAGCTACGGGTTCCGTAAGGTCAAAATTGAAGAGAAGTTTTTCCGCCTTTAAACTGCTGGCCATGACTTTGATGCCTGACATCTGGATGGTCTCAATAGCTGTGATCAGACTGTTCTCTCTACAAACCGGAATTTTGGTCAATGCGCCGGCGGAAGTTTTCAAGGCTTCTGCATTGATCAGAGCGCTACCTTTTCTAGGAACAACGAGGGCATGTGCTCCACAAATTTCTGCCGATCGCGCTATCGCTCCAAAATTCCGAACATCGGTTACTCCGTCAAGAATCAGGATCAGCGGGTTTTCATTGTTTTCATAAATAGAAGGTAATAAATCTTCAATTAGGTAATAGGGAATCAGAGAAACCAGACCAATCACTCCCTGATGGTTGGACCGTGTGAATTTGTTGAGTTTCTCTTTTGGAGCAACCGTCAAAGGAATATTATGCTTGTTGCACAACTTGCGCAATTCCTTTTCAAATTCACCGCGAGTACCTTGTTGAAGGAATATTTTATCGAAGTTGGTTCCTTCATTGATAGCATCAATGACAGGGTGCCGACCGTATATGAGTTGAGTTTTATCTTTCTTCATGCGTACAGAAAATTTGTTGCGGCAAATTATGCAGAAAATTTTTGCACACTTGTGACCGCTGCGCCCTCCCTTGATGTTTATTAATCATAAATTTCACTTAAGAGTATGATTCATAAATATCATGGTCGTTTCATCGAAGGCAAGGTCGGAAAAAATAAGGGAATAAGGAAATAAGGTTTAGGAGGATTAATAGTCAAATAGTAAATAACACAAGTTGCATGTTACGAAATTCAGGTTATGGGTTGGTTGTATTCAAGGCGTTGAATTTTTGATTTGAAAAAGCCTTTATAACCCGTAACCTGGAACTCGCAACTTAATTCAATTATTTTAAAAATTAAGAAAACGCCATTTCCCGATTATACTTTCGTCTGTACTCAATGGGGGATAATCCGGTATACTTTTTAAAAATATTTCTAAAGGCTTTTTCATCATTATACCCCACCGTATACATGATTTGATTGATGTTCAATGTAGAAGATTCCATGCTTTTTTTGGCGGCTTCCACCTTCACCCTTTGAATGTATTCCAGAGGTGTATTGAGTGTAGCCTTTTTAAACCTGCGGATGAAGTTTCTTCTGCTGATGGCAAATCGATTGGCTAATGCTTCAACACTCAGTTTTTCTTCAAAATGTGCTTCAATAAAGATTTGAGCTTCTTTTATTGATTCATCCGAATGATCTTTTTGACCGCTGAAAATGGTGAACTGGTTTTGGTTAGAACGGTCATAATCCACTTCGGATACTTTTGAACACCAAATGGCTGTTTCCCTGCCGTAATACTTTTCAATCAGGTAGAGAATCAAATTTAAAAAAGAATAGGCTCCTCCACTGGAGTAAATACCATTGTCTTCGGATATGATTTTTTCGGGAATCAGGTTTACCTGTGGATATTTTTGCTTGAAAAGATCATGGACAGTCCAGTGGGTTGCACAGTTCTTACCATTTAATAATCCTGTTTCGGCTACTATGAAAGCACTTTTGCATAAGCTGGCAATTTCAGCATCGTTTTCAACCCGCTGTCTTTTGATCCAGTCAACAAAAGGAGCATTATTCTTTAATTCCCGTTCTATGTTTCCACTGATACCAGAAACTACGATCAAATCGGTTTTCTTAATATCCGCTATGGTTTTGGTCGGGCTTACCTGAAACAGCCCTTTATTATAAACCACCTCATTGGAAATCCCTACCAGATCAATATCAAATATATCCTCTTGAGCCTTTCCTATCTGCTTTTGACGGGCATTCGCCATTTTAAATAAACCATGAGTACCTACAATGGTGTCCAATATGGCATTTCCAGCGGGAACAATTATGCTTAAATGTTTCATAAAAATACGTTTTCGCAAATATACATCAATTTTATGGCACAAACAACCTGTTTAGTTGTCGTAAATACCTACTTAAAAGGGTGTAATTGTGCCATAACTTTGCGGTAAACAATTTTTAAAAACATTCAAAACTTTTAAAAAATGAAAAGTAACGAAATCACAGTATTCTATAAGTGGACTGCTAAAGAAGGAAAATTGGATGAACTTAAGGCCATGTACGAAGAGGTATTCCAGGCCATGAAAAACAACGAACCGGACAGCCTTAAAATGGAATGCTACTTTGCGGATGAAGAAAATGCCATAATTGTTCACGATCTTTTTAAAGATGGTAATGCACTTGGTTTTCATTTAATGGGTACTGCCGCACAACACTTCCCTCAATTGTTGGAAATCGCCACTCCAGGTCCATTTTTCTTTTGCGGTGATGTGCCGGAAGAGTTGAAGCAGGCAGCCATTGGTATGAATATGGGAGCTGAATTTGGCACACATGCCTTTGGCTTTGACAGACGCTAATTTCATCAAAACATTATTGACCGCCCGGTAGGGTACAAAAAAAGAAATATCATGTTACACCAGCAAGAATCATTACCAGCTTACCTGGCAGAGCCCAGCAAAATTGATCAGGAAATAACTATTACCGGGAAATGGGTTCCCGTGAAAAAAAGCGGGTTATTCCGAAAGTCTGCCGAATCAAAAGAGATGTTACAGGAGTGGGAGGATATACATAAAGGAGCAAAGCAACATGAAGGCATGTTATCGACGGAAATCAACCATGCCGTTGGGGAAGATGCCGTTTTAATTAATCACATTTTCAAAAATCCTGAATCGCTGATCAATTATTTTTCGACAACTGCAACAGAGCATATGGAGGCGCTTTCAAAAGTTGCCAGACCAGAAATGCACCTGATCAGAGGAAAAAATATTCCTGAAGATGTAAGACAGGCAGTATTGGCTAAAAAAGTACCGGGAATGTTTGGAGAGTTTTTGTACGGTTATGTAAAAGATGATTACAAGCGCCCTGATCCCAAAACAGCTATTCAGGTAACAGCTAAATGGACTTGTAAACCCGGGAATTCCGATTATCTGGAAGAACTCAAATACTGGTGGCAACGTGTAGGAACAGAAGCTTATTCCCTGGAAGAAGGTCTGGTGAGGTTTGAGGTGTATCAGGTCATTGGAGAGGACGCATTGATCATACATGAAACTTTTGAGAATAGTGATGAACTCAAATTTCATCTATCCAAAGGAACTGCAGAGAAATACAAAAAAGATATTGATAAGGTCGCCAGCCCGGAATGTTATTTTTTCCGGGGACCAGTATCGTGGACGATCAGAACTTATTCCAAATTTCTGCGGTTACCTGCAACTTATTCCAGTCAGGGAAGCCATTTTACCCGGGAGGGAGGGAGTATGAGTGAAGGGTTAATTTGATACTTCTTTTATTCAAACGCCGGCAATCAACTTAATTAGTGCTGGCGTTTGAATTTTTGGGACCTAAACAGGTTATCTCCCTTCAATGATCTTTTTAATCCTTCTAAGGTCTTTGTTATTGGCCTTTTTCATCATGCTGGCCATGAATGGTGCCATTAGTTTTGAAAAGCCAGACGGACTTCCGGTATTACGTAAAGTCATTTGAGTGGTATTTTCATTTATGGCTTCCCAGGTGTAAGTTGTTTCCATTGGGAAAGGCCCCTCGGCTGTTCTCATAACCAGTTTTTGTCCTGGGATCAATTCAATAAATTCGTAAGTATAGGTTAATGCTCTGCCAAGAAAGTGGGCCGTAAAGGTCACCAATGATCCAACTCTTAGTGGTTTTGGACTTTTCCACTCAGCTGTTTTAATGTTGACATACCATTCTGGGGCATTATCCGGATTGGAGGCATAATCGGCAACTTCCTGAATGGGTTTTTCAATGATAATTTTGGTTAAAACATCTACCATAACTCAAATTTCATTTTCTATCGTACAGAATTTTGGTTGTTTTGATCCAACAAGATAGAAAAAACCGTCGAGCCATTCTCTGAATTCCTAAAACCTCGGGTTTACGAAATTATTATACTTTGATCCAAATCGATAGTTCAATCCAATATAGGTAAAGTAAGTGAAGTCGGTATCGAGCTGCTTGATTTGCAAAAGGATGTCTTCATCAGAAATATCTGATTTAGCAATATTGATTCGATCGCTGACAAAAGAAGCAAACCCGCCAATATCAATACTCAACCCTTTAAAGATTTGCCATTCAATGTTAGGATTAATATAGGTACTGAACAAATTGAAGTCATGCAAATATTGTTCAACACCAATATCCAGGGAGATGTTACCCCATTTTTGAGTTTGGTTGAATTCAATGTCCAGGCCATGGCGCATTCGGGTTTCGTACAGTCTATTATAAACGGTTGTGTCCGTGTAATTATAATACTCAGGGCCTATCGAATAGAAGAAGCTAAACCGGCGGGTACTTGCCTCTTCATAAGGGAATATGTTGTATTCAATAGCTGGCTTAAATGTAGTGGAAAGGTCTGTATTTCCAAATGTAGAGAATCCTGTTCTGGTTCTAAAACCAGCTGACCAGTTGGAGCCTAAACTCTTTACATAGGTAAGTCGGACGTTATAACTTCTTCGAATAAAAGATTCGTCGCCATCGGTTAATTTGAAAGTGGACTTTTCAAAATTATAAAATGTTGAAAACCTCAGTTTATGTTTATCTGTAATTTTGGATGCAGAAAAGCGCCCGGTCAAATCAACATTAGCATAGGTGGATTCACCATTTAGCCAGGAATTACCTCCTATATTAAAAACCCAATAGTTCCAGGGATCATCCACCTCGGTATTTTCAGCTTCTCCATTAGCTGATTCAACCTGATAAGCAATCTGGTCTATCATTGGCGTTTGAACCAAAAACTGTAAAAGGCCTTTTTTCAGTTCTTTGACCATTTGTTCGCGATTAATGGCATCCGTGGCATTAGGATCTGTAAAATACCTGATCGTATCCCTGATTGCTGAAAATTCATTGTTTCCGATAAATGCCATTTGTATTTCATTACCTCCGGCTCCCGTTCTTTGGCGAGTAGCCAGAATATAAATATCTGCTTCCTGACGGTTTTGCATATAATTGACGAACCGGATTTCCTGTTTGATATAAACCATATCGCAGTACATCTGGCAGTCAATGAAGATGTCAGGACGGTCTTTAGGATTTTGGGCAAATAAAAAGGTAAAGAAGAAAAAGCTAAGGGCGAGAGTTAGTCCGGTTTTCATTTTTGTTTTTTTATAAAGTGATTTATTACTTAACGGAGTAGTGGGAAAAAGCAACAATATATATTCAATTTTCACAAAGGAAAGCGTTCGTTTATACCCTTGGTTAGCAACGTTAAAAAGCCCTTTAAAGAGCATCCAAAAAGACCTGGTCATAATGTAGGATTTGTTTCCTGCAAAAATAGGATGAAGTGCCTTCTTACAGCCAGATTAAGTGTAAATTATTGTTAATGAGTTGTAAAATTTTCCTATTAAAAATCAGGGGTTTACAGTAACCTGCAAACCCCCTTTGAATTTTTTTAATCTAAGGCTTTCAGCGAAGCCTGAAAGGTCGTTAAATAATGAACTTTCCTACGGCATTTTCACAACCTTCCCAGTTAATCTGAATATTTGAATCATCGTACAGAGATTCTTCGGGGGTAAGTAAATCAGGGAATCCCTTCCAACCGGCGGTTGGACCATAAAAATCACCGGAACGAGCTTCCGGATCCATAGCTGCCCGGATAATTCCGGTTGCCCCATCTTCTGCTGATTGGGCCTGGTTCATAAAATCACTGTTACCATCCATCCCGCCATCTGCAGCAGTTGTTACCTGTAAATTGGTCAATGCCAACCCCGGGTGGGCCAGCAAAGGAATGACATTGGTAATATTTGCGGCATCCAGCTTCTTTTTAAGACCATAGGTGAAAGCTGCGTTGGCCAATTTTGTCTGATGATATCGCGACCATCTTGGCCCCCGGAAGCTCATATTTTCTTCTTCCGTTCCGTCTCCGCCAAGGTTACCGCCATTGGCTTCGAAATACCGGGTCTCCAGCGGAGGTCCCAATCGAGCCATTGAGGAATGGTTGACGGAAAGGAGATATTAAATGGGTTTATTACTCATTTTTTGTTCGATTTCCCGTGGCCCGTAAAAGTGAAAAAATATTGATGATGACAGGCACTTGCAAAAGCATGAAAACTAGGATAGTGGAAGTCATATCGGGAGGAGTTCCGAAAAAGGCAAAAAGTATAGCGATTACCTCAAGACCAATGACTACCTTATACCAGTTCTTTCGGGTTATGTTCAATTTTTCAGCAAAAGCAAGGATGAAAAACGGGACTGAAACCAAAAAGAAGAGGTATATAAAACAAGAGATTAGAATGGAAAAATGGGCTTCCATGGTTATTTGTGGGGTCATTTGATCACTATAATCCGGAACAATTGAATAAGAGCTTAAATAAGCAACCACCTTTTTATAGGCCATTCTCGTAAGGAATACTGTGGCAATTATCGATAAGATAATTTTTATTAGATCATTTCTTTTCATCGTTGGATGAATTTTTTAAGCGGGATAACCCCATAATCTATATAGCTTTGGTAAGATAAATTAAATTGCCTTCTCTTTCCAGTACCAGAGAATAACATTTCCTTAAAATATCCGAAGAAATAATTCATTCGTCACAGGCGTTTTGAGCAACAAACATCTAAATTATGAAACAATTCATATGCCTGTCCTTACTTTGTTTAATCACTTTAACGATGTCAGCCCAGAAAAAGGCTGATTGTGATCAGTTGACCATAAGATTTAATGGCCTAATCGATTCCGGCGAAACAGATCAGTTGTTTTTTGAAGTTTCCAATGTAATGTACACGGGTAGTTTATACTATTATCCGGGTTTCCTGTTGCTTAATGAACAAGGAGATACTATTGCCCGGGAGGAAGTAAAATATTATGGTATCGGTACCAGTTTTCAAACACATCTTTTGGAACTTACTGACGATATTTCATTTCCCTTTGTTGGAAGATTGGAGTTGTTCGGAAGTTATTACAGCAAGAAGTTTTGCAGTTTTCCTATAGAAATTGAAGAGGCAGAATATGTTTCACTGGAGGAGGTTGAAAGGGAAGTTGTAAAAGTAGCATTAAATTATGCCGGTGACCATGTAGTTATAGATCTGGGTGGAAATGATATAACCAGTGAGTATTTGGAGTATCATTTTAATTTAACCAACGTGCAGGGTCAAGAGGTTTACACTGGTGAAATTGATACTGATATTTTCTTCATTCCTGTGGATTTACTCGGTGGAGCAGGAAGTTATTATATCAGTGTTTGGGATGGAATCAATAAGAAGTTGTTGCCGACGAGGCACTTTCTGATAGAGTGACTTGAGTATTATTGTAAAATAACCATAAAACATCTGCGAAAATCTGCGGAATCTGCGTGACACAAAAAAGTGTTGGAAGTATGAAAACTATTCCTTTATGGTAAGTTGTTTGAAAAAGAAACTATTAAGTACACGGTCTTAGGTTTTAATCCTTGTTCCCTTGACCAGGAGCCAAATCATAAATATAATCTCTCCGAAGAAGGTAACCATAAGGATGTCTGAATTGAAATCCGGAAATAAAAACGGAGCCAGAAAAAAGGAAACGAGGTACCCAGCACCGCTAATTATCAATAAAATTCCAAATACTTTTGGAACAAACCCCGATTTGAACACCAGGTAACCGAGCAAGCCCAAATGGGTACTGAAAAACAAAAAAGCAACATTTGACCCGGTGCTGTAGGCATAAATAGATTCCATTACCTGATGATTTAATTCCTGTTGTCCGAGCGTTGCCAGGTATCCTTCCGGGTTTATTAGTTTCAGAATCCTGAAAACATTGGTCAATGCAATAATGGACAATACCCCATACACAAGTCGAAGCCACCCGGTTAGCATGGAAATAGACTTATTGACGGGTTTGAGAAAAAAGAATAGAGCCCATGCGACCAGAATGTCACAACTGAACATTAATAAATAGCTGAAAATGCCAATAAGGAAAAGTGTTTTGTGCTCAGTAATATTTTGAACCGTTGCAGTTGGATCGTTCCATGCAATCAGACTTCCATAAGCATAAAATTCAGCAAAAGGCCCCACTATGACCATAATGAGTATTCCCAAACCCGCCAACAATGCTGCTTTATTCAGAGATATTCCATCGCCTTTATTGATTGATGTTTCTGTAGTCATTTTTTCAAATTTTAAAGTACGGGGATGAGTTAATTGGCTTTATTATCGTTAAAACCAATTTTCATCCGAAAGAATATCTGCCAGTGCCGGAAAGGTTATTAAATAGCCTTACACTTATCCGCAAGCCATTGTTTTTCCTCCTCATTTAGCTCAGGACTAATCCTGTCAAAAACCATTTGATGGTAATCGTTCAGCCATTGTTTTTCCTGATCATTGAGCAAATCTTCGTTGATCAAAGTAGTATCGATCGGGAACAAGGTCATCGTTTCAAAACCGAGGAATTTACCAAATTCATTTTCTTCGACTTCTACACACAACACTAGGTTTTCAATGCGGATTCCATACTCCCCGGTTTTGTAAAAACCAGGTTCATTGGAAGTGAACATACCCGGCAGCATTGGGTTTTGTCCCCTGCTCGTCAACGGGTTGGGGGTGATCCCTTGCGGGGGTTCATGTACATTCAAAAAGAAACCTACCCCATGCCCGGTCCCGTGGCCATAATTCAGGCATTCCTGCCACAGGAACATCCTGGCGAGGGTATCGAGTTGTACGCCGGTGGTGCCCATGGGAAATTTTGCCATGTCCAATGCGATATTTCCTTTCAGGACAAGGGTATAATTTGTTTTTTGCTCCTCTGTTGGTGTACTCAGGGCCGTGGTTCTGGTGATATCTGTTGTGCCATCATGGTATTGACCACCGGAGTCGAGTAACAAAATACCCTTGGGTTCGATCTGTGCACAAGTCTCCTCTTTGGCTCGGTAGTGCACAATTGCTCCATTGGCTTCATAACCTACGATCGCGCCAAAGCTTTCTCCAAAATATCCTTCCTGCTGGGCTCTGAATCCTGCGAGTTTTTCAGCAGCGGCAGCTTCTCCCACTGTTTCTCCTGCATCAAGTGTAGCTTCCAGCCAACGGTAAAAACGAAGCAGGGCTACACCATCCTTGATCATAGCTTTGCGGATATGGCCGGCTTCTGTTTCGTTTTTGATGGCTTTTAGATTGCAAATAATATTTTCGCCTTTAACGATCAATCCATCAGGAATAGCCTCATACAAACGAGCATTAAGTGTTCCTGGATCAACCAGTAATTTTGCTCTGGAAGGGGTGCCTTTTAGAATACCTTCGACCTTGTCATATGCGAGTAGGCTAATACCATCCTTTTTCATTTCTGCTGCAAGCTTAGTAGATACTTTTGAGGAATCCACAAACCAAGCTGCACTGTTTATTGCAATAATTAAATAGGAAATGCATACGGGGTTGTAATCAACATCCGAACCACGAATATTCAGTGTCCAGGCAATATCATCAAGGGTACTCACCACATACATGTCAGCACCGGCCTCATGCAGCTTTTTCCTGATGTCTGACAGTTTTTCGCCTCTGGATTTTCCGGCAAACTTTGTGCCGTGCTCCATAGCCTCATATTGAGGTATTGGTGGCCTGTCTTCCCAGATTTGACTGACGATATCAACTGTGTAATTGAGATTTATCTTTTTCCCTGCAAATATCTTTTCTATCCCTTTTAGTTCATTATAAGAAAAAAGGTAGCCATCACAACCAATGGTGCTCCCTTTCGGAAGCTGGTCTATCAACCAGGGGATATGTTCCGGTGCATAAGGCACTTGTTGCTTGTGCAGGACAACCTCATTTTGGCTGAGTTCTTCTTCTGCCTGTAAAAAATACCTGGAATCTGTCCATAGTCCTGCATGATCCAGCGTGACCACCAAAATGCCTGCCGAACCGGTAAAACCGGAAAGCCAGGTTCTGGATTCCCAGTGTTCGGCCACATATTCACTTTGATGAGGGTCGCTGCTGGGTACTAAATAAGCATCGAGATTCAGTTCACGCATCTTCTCGCGTAAGAGAGCAATTCTGTCATTTACGTTTTGCATAATTTGCTTTTTGACCAAAAAAAGAATGCCTGCGCATTTTGTTTTTGGTCTATTGTTTTATTATTTCATTCCAGCTCACTGATCGCGTTGCGCCTGTCTGCTCGGCGATGCCAGGCAGGCTCAATGATCTGAAATGGTACTTTTTTATTTTGAACAAAACTTAGACCGGTTAACCTGGTCATCTATCCTAAAAAAATAACCTGGGATCGCTGAGCGATGAACAACGTGAGTCAATCT
>QQUB01000675.1 GCA_008501835.1 Bacteroidota bacterium | reverse complement strand
AATACAGGTTTGGACGCATTGATGGCATGACTAATCAACACCTGGTATTTGCCGATAAACTTTTGGGATAATAAAGGATATCTCACCTCAATCCCAAGGGAATCATGATTCAGCGTTGCAATATAATCAATGGCGAGCTGGTTAATTTCCCGGGTAGCTTCTTCCTTGTCAGAGAATTTAGCTTCTGACATTTTCGCCAGATTCTTAACAGCGTTATTTTGGGATTCCTGGGTACAGGCAGATAACAGGGTAAATGCTAAAAACCCCAGGAGCGAAAAGTATTTCAAGTTCATTGGTTGAGTGTATTTTTCAAAATTGATTATTAAGTTGATGCAAAATAACCAATGTTTTGAAAATTTCAATTCTATTAAACCTGGTGAGCCATTTTTAATCTCTACTAAAGTTCTGATATTTTCCATCTTTTATTATTGAGGTTCAAACGACTTTAAATACCAAAACCTCTTCATAGCAAAAAAAGGTAATCAAATTAAGGTAAAAAAGAGGTTTGACTGCCGGTATCTTAGGTGATTAATTCAAGTTGTGGGTTACAACCCTTAACTTGTAGTTACTAATTCATTTGTATGTTTTGTCTGTCATCATTCCAGCTTACAAGGAAGAACAATGTCTGGGGAGACCATAAAAAAGATAAGGAGCGCTTTGCTTCAGAATCAAAATCCGGTTTATACTTCAGGACGAAAGGGAGAATATACTTTTTTCGGCATGTTTCGGTTGTTTTATTCAAATATTGCAGCGGTCGTTTTATTCCTTATGTTCCTTGTTTTCCCGAAAAAAACTGTGAGGTCGTTTGGAAAAAAATGGCTGGGTTACTGGTATAACCAAAGGCGGTAAATGCTGAAATAGTAATTATTTATCTCCGTTCAACTTGTAAATAAATTTTCTGTGGGTATGTATAAACCCCATGCTCTGGTAAAAATGCAGCGCTTTTTTACGGTGTTTGCTGGAAGTAACTTCCAGTTGCTTTACATTTTTTGTTCTGGCTAAATAAAAAAGGAAATCGATCAATTTTTGTCCGATGCCCAGGCTGCGGTGCTCCGGTTCGATATACATTTCCTGAATTTCCCCGATCAGGCCATTATGATGTAAGAGATATTGAGCATGGCAACTCAAAAATCCGACAGGTTTATCATTAAGTGTGGCAATTAGATAGAAATAAACGGGATTTTCAATGTTCTCCATAAAAATCCTTCTTTGCAGTGCTTTGTCAAAGACTTCCTCTTCCAGTTCACAAACAAAACGATAAACACTTTCAAAGTCGTAATCTTCAACTTTTCTGATGGTTAACTGATCCATACAGTAAAATATTTCAGTGGTGTTCTTACCTCCTAAAATTACAAAATATAATGCTTATTTCCACTATTGAAGTTCGAGTAAAAGGAACTCATAATTAGTAAGGTTCAACTCGGTTTCCAAATTCACACTATCTCCATTTAGCGCATTTTTCCAACTGGTATTTTTGAGAGCATCCGGCAAGGATAATGCTACCTGATAATTACGGACATTCACTATTACCAGGAGTTCTTCACCCTCGGATATCTTTTTGAAACAAACCACATTCTGGTCTGCATAATTGACAAAGGTACCTGACCTGGCAGCTTCAGAATTAGCGTAATAGTTCATGAGGTCCTTATAGGTCTGAAGCATCTCGGGATTATCATCCCAGTTGATTGGTGAGTTGGAAAAAAACGGAACATTATCTGCCCGCCCTACTTCCTGTCCGGTATAAAGGAGTGGTACTCCACCCATAAAAATCGTTATTACAGAAGCTCCCAAGGCGCCGTCTTTCCCGTTGAAAAGCGCTATTGGCGTCTGATCCCAGGCAGACTCATCATGATTTGTAGTAAACCTTAATTTGTGTTTCCCTGACGGAATGTTGTTGTATTCACTATTGTGTGTAAGGTATAGATTACCTGCAGAACTTCCGTTAAAGACATTTTTTACCGATCCGTAAAAGCTCCATCCATAGGTCATATCAAACCCAGCAGCATAATGATCATCGCGGTCACCTTCCGCCAGGAAAATAATCTGCCTGTCCGGGATCATTTCAATTTCCTGGATAGCCGTACTCCAAAAATCGAAAGGCACTCCATCAGCGTAATCACAACGGAAACCATCTACATTAGCTTCCAATATCCAATAGGCCATGGCATCAATCATAGCCTCCCGCATTTTGGAATTCTCAAAATTGAGGTCGGCTACATCCAGCCAGTTGGTTCCGGGCGGATGAACGATATTCCCTGATCCGTCCAATGTATACCACAAGGTATTTTCGACCCATGGATTATCCCATGCGGTATGGTTGGCGATCCAGTCCATGATCACCGTCATTCCTCGCGAATGAGCTTCATCTGTCAATGTCCGAAGATCTTCAAGTGTTCCATATTCAGAACTGACTTCCTTGAAGTCTTTTACAGAATATGGGGAGTTGACCGAATTAACTTCTCCGATAGGATGTATAGGCATCAGCCAAATGACATTTACATTCAGTTCCTTCAATTCATCCAGCCGGTTTATGACGCCCTGCAAATCACCGGTTGGACTAAAAGCCCGAAGGTTTACTTCATACATCACTACATCACTTATTTCCGGAATTCCTTCAAACGGTACTCCGTATTGGGTGTAGGGAAAACCTTCATCAACAGGCTGGTCGGG
>QQUB01000801.1 GCA_008501835.1 Bacteroidota bacterium | reverse complement strand
AGACATTCAATCAAGGTGTATCCCCTGTAAGCATACACCTGATCGAACTTTTTTGTAAATATATTGGCTGATTATTTAATTCTCCATGGGTTTATACACCGGAAGGTCTTTTGCGGCAAGTTTAGGAGAGCGATCCACTTTATAAAGTCCCCAGTGTTTTTCAGGCTCCAAAGGTTCAGGAGATCCCTTCCAGGGTTCATCAAAAGCTTCAAATACATAAGTTAAAATCTGTTGATCATCCACCCATTTGAGAAGATCATTCAAATAGGTTTTTTGTTGTTCTTCGGAAACGTTTTGGGGGTCGATTCCCCGGCCATTTGAATTTGTTGCCCACCCGGCTTCCGTAATTACTACCGGGACGTCCGGGTACATTTCAGCCACCGCGTTATAGTTTTCCTTAGTGTAGCTTAAAGCTTCGCTGATCCGCTTGTACTCCCATACAGGATATGTATGAATAGAGATAAAGTCAATCTCCTCGACCAAAGGCTTTAATTTACTTAACCAGGGCACATAATTTTCGCAAAACGTGACGGGCTGTTTAGCGCCTTTTTTAATCATTTTCACATATTCTATCACGTGGTCAACCGGTACATAATGATCTGTCCAGTCCACACAAGCTTCATTTCCTGCAGAAAGGGAGCAGATGATGTCTGGATATTGATTAGCCATTGCGATAAGCTTATGGATCCTTTTAAGATTCTGAACCCGGTTAAGCTCAAGTTGTTTTTCAGGATATGTTCCACCTCCCCAGGGACACCCGAAATTATTCATCTCAGCCACAATATAGGCACCTAACATTACCTTAAAAGGGAGCTTTTCGTTACGTATAACCCCCAAAACCGTCTCGGCATGTGGATCACAATCATATAAACGCAAATATTCCCACCGGCCTTCAAGTATCAGCAAATCTTCTTTTACCTGATCATAACTGGGGAAAATCCCCCCGGGATATTGCCCCTGCCTAAAGCCGGAATAACAAATAGCTCTCCCATACGGGAAGAGTGTTTCTTCAGATTTTGCCATTTAGAGTGTTCTTTAGTGTTCAAGTAACAAACAAACTGTCGAGTTGTTTAAAATTTCAAATGTTCATCCTTATCCCACAATCCCCAATAGGCTCCCACATCACCTTCGGACCCAACCTTCCATGATTCATCGAATGAGGTAAAATAAAAAATTTCAACGTCTTCTTCTGCTGACCATTTTTGAGCGTTAATGAAGTATTTTATGGCAGCTTCTTTTGATGGTTCTGCTGCTTTGCAATTACTTCCTTCGCTTGGCCAGCCGGTTTCAGTAATGATGACTTTTTTGCCATTACCTGCATTTATCGCCTGATTGAACATCTGTTTCATATACACCAGGGAATAGTCCATATGACAACCTTCCCAAAAAGGATAACAATTGGCAAGAATTACATCACAGGCATCAGTAATACGCGGACAGGCACTAAATTCATAATATGCATCCACATAACCTACAGGTACGTTCGGAATAGCCTGCTTTACCCTGTTTATATAATCCAACAATTCTTCCTCCGACAGATCATTTCTGTACAATACTTCATTACCAACAGCGGCAATATCCACAAAACCCTTATCAGCCAGGTCAATCAATGCGTTTATTTCTTCTTCATTCTTTTCTTTATCGGAACCCAGCCAGGCACCTACCAGGGTTTTCAGGCCAAATTCTTTGGCTATCTGTGGAATCAACTCATTTCCTTCAATACAGGAAAAGGAACGGATCCATTTCGTATACGGCGCAATAATGGCCATACGTCTCCTGATCTGAGCTTCACTTAAGGTGTCCCCGGGTTTTTGCCCTTCCACATATGCACTGAAACACAAACCATGCATACCATTTTCGAGTACCTGTGAAAACAAGTCACTGATCTGTTCCGCGGTTTTATTTTCATAATTTACCCCAGACAGTGATAGTGTTTTTTCTGGTCTATATGACATTTTTACTTTTTTTAATGATTATCAATTTACAATTCGCCTCTTCGTTCAACTAATTGGGCTTTAATATCCCTGGCGCGATCTTCGCTAAGGTCGTATTTCCACATTACTACAATAGCCAATCCGGCAGTTACCGCAGGTATTATGATATCTGCAAGTCTCAGTTTGGTCAACGTTTCTACCGTTTGGGTCGCTGCATTCTGATCAAAGCCTACCAATTTGAGAACCAGTCCTCCTAAAACAAGTGCAACGGCTTGTCCTAATTTTACCATCCACCAGTAAATGGCTCCGAAAGTACCTTCCTTTCTAGGCATACCGTTATTCAATTCATCAAGGTCACAAACATCAGCGGTCATACTCATCATTAGTGTAAACAGTCCTCCAATACCAAATGACATCAGCGGAATGGGCATGAAAATCAGCCAAGGATTACTTGGGTTGAAACCATACCATTTTAGCATATATCCAATGATGGAAATAAAGGTGGAAACGATGAAAGCTCTTCTTTTGCCCCACTTATTGGACATCCAGGTAATAATGGGGATTACCAAAAATGCTGTCGCAAAAGCACTAACTGTAGAGAACCAGGCCGGCCAGTTCCCGGCCAAACCATAATCCCCGTTTAACATATAGAAAACAATGATGAAATAACTAAAGGAGGCAACCATCTGGAACCCATTGAAAACCAGGAATGTTGCACCACAACGTCTTACAAAGGGAATCTTTTTAAAA
>QQUB01000033.1 GCA_008501835.1 Bacteroidota bacterium | reverse complement strand
ATACTTCGGTGAGGTTTGCAGTTGGTGCTTCTGCCATTGTTTTCTTCCAGGCGTTTATAGGAATGACACTGGCTAAGTATCTGAACACCTTACCCGGAGTTATTGAAACCCTTCAGAAGGCTGCGCTGGTGATTTTATCCTGCCTGGCTATTTTTTTCTATTTTCAGGCAAGACGTAAACAGCAAAATATTGAAGGTTCAGATAGGAAAAAAGGATATCCCTTTAGTTTTGGGGTCTTTTTATCATCGCTTAATGTGCTGGCAATTCCATACCATTGCGCTATAGCTTCCTATCTAAGTGTAAAGGATATGATCAGGTTGGAAAATCCTTTTATACCTTTATATTCCATTGGGGCATCATTGGGAACTCTTTTAGTAATTGGAGGATATATCAGGTATGCCAGGACTATTAAAAAGCGTGCAGCATATATGGCCAGGAACATCAATTATTTCCTGAGCGGCATTTGCATTATTCTTTTGATAATAACGGTTATTAAACTTTTTTAGGATGCACAAACTATTTAAAAATGTAACAGAAGTACTGGACCTTGTGGAAGGTTTCAGAAATAAGACTGTTGCCAAGTCTGACTGGACCCACGAAGCACATTTGGCTGTGGGAGTCTGGTTCTTATCCAATTTTGATCGTTTTGAAGCTACTTGTTTATTGAAAAGCGGCATAGTGGAACTCAATTATTCCATGGGCGGTGAGAATACTCCAAGGGAGGGATATCATGAAACTATTACATTATTGTGGATCTGGTTGATCGATAAGTACCTGAAGGCAAATGAAGGTAAGGAACTTTTGGAGCTGGTCAATGGCTTTTTACAGAACGAATATTCTGAACGCAATGTACTTTTGAAGTTCTACTCCAAAGAAGTATTATTTTCAACAAAGGCCCGGGCTATTTGGGTAGATCCTGACCGGAGATTGTTGACCTCACCGTTTTAAAAAAAAAAGGCGAAGTCAGCATGGCCAACTTCGCCCTTTATTTCCTCTTAATTAGAATCTAACCTGAAAGTTAGACCCTAATGTTTACAACTTCACAAAAGCAGCTGTAACTA
The DNA here is from genome assembly GCA_008501835.1 of Bacteroidota bacterium. Classification (GTDB taxonomy): domain Bacteria; phylum Bacteroidota; class Bacteroidia; order Chitinophagales; family Saprospiraceae; genus BCD1. Next base: position 9,768 of record QQUB01000033.1, on the reverse strand, counting down.
CTCTTGTTCCATCATTAGCGATAAGCTCGTAATTACCGGCTGGCAGATTGGAAACATCCACCATTTGTTTCAGTTGCTCGTCGAATTTAACCACTCTTAAGGTTTTGAGCATTCTGCCTTCAACGTCAACGATATTCATCGTTACAATGCCGGTCCAGTCATTGGTCAATTGAATCTCAACATTGCTTACAGCCGGATTAGGAGCAACTTTCAATTGTCCGTTATTTTCCAAAACCGTTTCTTTTACTGAAGAAGTAGGGTCAAACTCATAGGCACCCATATCTACATCGCCAAACCTTGGAGTACCTTCAATGTCAAATTCCGGAGCACCTTCATTAACACCTGCATCGATACAAGGACTGCCGGCAGCCAGATGGTAATCTTCATCATCCGCATCCACCATGCCCGGATCATTGCCTTCACCGGAAATATCCTTTTCATGGGTCAGATACATATCCATACTGTTATCAGTAGAGAAGTTACCGCCTAAAGAGACGAGTTCAGGAGCACCGTCTTCAATGGTATAGTTATTGAATCCCGGGTTGAAGAAGATATTATTTTGAAGGTTGGTTACAGAGTTGGCATGGTCACCTTCTTCCCATGCAGCAATACCTCCGGCCAGGGTTCCAAAGTTCAATACAAAAGTTGAATTAGTGATATTAACCTGCAGGTCAGTACTGTCTGCGCAATTGGTGGAAATTCCACCTCCGGTGCCAGGATCCTCAGCAATATTGGCACTGAACAGTGAACTGGTAATATTGGCATCCGTATTTGAAATATTGATACCTGCACCTTGAGTAGCAATATTGAGGTTAAATCGACAGTCTGTAACATTTAATACAGCACCGTCAACGTCTCCTTCAAAAACAGCAATACCGCCACCAAAGTCGGATTGATTACCCTCAAAAATGGTTCCTGAAATATTTGTTGGAATCTTTCCGGTAGAATACACGCCTCCACCTGTACTGTTAACGAGATTGCCATATACTTCGCAGTTAGTCATTGTCATGGCTGTGGTGTCATTTTGATTGAAGACAGCCCCTCCCCATCCGGCAGCATTTTCGTTAAAAAGTGTTCCCTCAATGGTTGTTGCTGCTTTGAAACCATTACTCATCGCTCCACCACCATTTTCGGCGATATTTCCTTCAAATTCACAGTCAATGATGTCCACAAAGGTATCATCACTGTAATTGGTCAATGCACCACTCCAGGTAGCGCTGTTGCCAAGGAAATTACAATCTTCAATGATATAAGATTTAGAATCACCGGTTCCATAAACCGCACCTCCGGTACTATTGGCAAAATTAGTTTCAAAATTAGTTCCGGATAAAGTGAAACTTCCTATATAAGAATATATAGCTCCTCCGCGACCAGAATCAGAAGCTCCGAGACTTGCACCATTGTCTGCAAAGGTACAATCTTCAATAAGCCCTACCCCGGTTTGGTGTTTTTCCATATCGCGTCCGTCGATGTAAATCGCTCCTGCATTCAGGGCCGTGTTTCCATCAAAAGTACATTCGATAATCGTAAATCCTGCCTGCCAGAAAAATAGAGCACCTCCCCAACCATGGGCACCATCAATACTTGCTGTATTACCATCAAAAGTACATCCCGTAAAAATCACATCAGAGGCAGATGGTGTTTCAATATCACGCCCATCGACATAAAATGCACCGGCATTTGTGCCTGAATTTCCTGTGAAATTACAATCCGTAACCGTTAGGCCAACATTTTGCCATGCCCACATACCGGCAGAGTAACCGGTTGGATTGGTATTATTTTCAAAAATACAATTGTTGACACTGATATTGGCACAGGTGTTCGGGTACAAGGATCCACGGTTAGTGATATTGTCTCTGAATTCACAAAACTCAACTGTTGTGGCTGTCTGGTTAAACAAATATGCAATACCGGAACTTGAAGCCAGATTGTTTTCAAATATACAGTTAGAAATCAGGGAGCCACTTGTCTCTATACCATTGGTAATAATCGCAGCACCACGAGCAGAGAAGTTCTGACGGAAGGTACAGTGATTGACAGATACAGGGCTATTAGCGTAAATCCCACCCCCGGATTCATAATAACTGTCCAGATCATCACTGGCTTCGTTTCCGTGACCTCCGGTAATGGTGAATCCATCAATAACAACAGCATTCAAGAGGCTGTCAACGTAGATAACGTGAAGTGAATTGTCAAGTTTATTACTGCCAAAATCATCTTCAACGTCATCTCCTGAAAGGTCGCCATCTAGATGGGTGACATTATTTTCTACGTCCCTTTCCTCAAGAGAAGACTCTGTACCCGCAAACCCTCCATACAGACTGATGTTGGCACCAATCATAAATCTCTCGAGAGAATCAATATTTCCACTGCCCGGTTTGTAGGTGCCTGCTGCTACCCATATCTCACCCGCAGTTACCGCTCCGAGAGCTACGCTGAGGTCAGTGTAGGCGTTATCCCAGGAGCTTCCATTGTTGTCTCCTGAGGCATCATGTTTCACGTAAGTAATTTGGGCCTGAAGGGTACTAAAACCAAAAAGGACCAAAAGAAGTGTAAGGTGTTTTCTTTTCATAACTAAATTTTTTGCTTTTAAGGTAAGATTGGGAAAAACCCCGATGGCATCACGGTTTTTCTTATCGTTGAAAGTACAAATAAAATCTCAGGGATAAAAAAACGATCATTTTAATTAACTTCGCTCCGCTATAAAACTACATGATTGGATAGGCGCATGACAAAAATATCCCATATTAAAGGTGCCAGACAGTGGCTTTCTCTTGGTCTTTTAGGCCTGGTTTGGGGCAGTTCTTTTATTTTGATTAAAAGAGGTATTGAGGTTTATGATCCTCAACAGGTTGGAGCGATGCGCTTGAGCATTTCTGCGCTCGCTTTTTTGCCTTTCTTTTTGATACAGATGCGGCGAGTCGACTGGTCAAAGTGGAAACCTTTGGTTGTGGTTGGTTTGTGTGGAAGTGCCATACCGGCTTTCCTGTTTCCTTTGGCTCAAATGAACATAAGTTCTTCAGTTACAGGAGTTTTGAACTCACTAACACCCTTATTTACCTTATTGTTGGGCCTCTTGTTTTTTGGACGGAAATTCCGGATGGTAAAATTACTTGGTGTGTTCATTGGATTGGCAGGAGCTACTCTGTTAATACTAGCCGGAAATGAGGGTGGATTCCAGGGCAGTAATATTTGGTATGCTCTATTGGCAGTATTGGCAACGGTATGTTATGCAACCAGTGTGAATACTGTTGGAACTCATCTCAGTAACATGAGCTCACTGACCATTAGCGCTATTTCTTTTGTGATTGTCGGGTTGCCTGCGATGATTTATCTCTTCACCACAGACTTCGTCGAGGTACTGACTAATCATGAACAAGGGTACAGTGCTTTTTTCTATATTGCCCTTTTAGCACTGGCCGGAACGGTTTTGGCATCATTACTCTTTTTCCAGTTGGTGCACTGGACGAGCCCGGTTTTTGCATCTTCTGTTGCTTATGTAATCCCATTGTTTGCCATGGGGTGGGGGTTTCTCGATGGAGAGGCCGTGACGGTATTTCATTTCATAAGTGCGGGGTTGATTCTTTATGGTTTGTACCTTACCCGAGGAGACTGATGGGTTTTTCTGAAACTTCTACATTGGGTATTGGGTGTTCTGCTGTTTTGCGATTCTGAATATCCAGAAAAAAGATAAATATAGAAGGAGGAATTTAAAAATAGCCTGTCAGAACCGCAGAATATCAAATATCCAATTTTTAATGCAGAAGTATTATAGCCCCAGCTCATCCCGCAGCGGCAAATCTTCGTTGCTGTGTTTGGTCCAATAGTCGGTTTTGATGGTTTTGATTCTGCTGGCTTTCGTAGTCATTGTTTTGGCATTTGGGCCCCAACCACTTTTGTAGGTTTCTTGCCATTCGAGGATTTCAAAGGGAAAACTGTCACTGAAAACAATCTTCAATTCCCTGTTAAGGCCAGGATAATTGATTTCATAAGCAATTCGATTGTGCTCAATAAATTGCTTTCGAATAATAGCCTGATAAGATTTCAAGGGTTTGTGGCGTAACCTCAGGTAGAAAAAGGAAGGTAAAACCTTATGGTCACCGACAGGAAGCTTTTCAGGGTTCAGGCGAATCTGAGTCCAGAGTTCATCTTCGATAATGGTTTTTTCAAGGGTAATATCCTGGTCTCCTTCACTTTCGAAATAGGAGCGGGATTCTATCTGGAATCTTCCCTTTCGATTATTCAGTTGGGTAAAGGTGTGCCCACACCATTCCTGGGAAGTAGTAGTAACCTTTAAAGCCTGTGGATTTTTTTCTTTGACGGGAACGAAGGTGGAGGTCATCATGGAATAAGGATAAATTCCGGTGTTGAACTTTTTTGTAGAATTTAGCTTCATTACAGAAACATCTCCTTTTCCCTGATTATCAACTTTTACCTGCTTGGTTTTGGAGAAGGGTTCAGTGACGTAAACCATAACAGCCTTACCGGAATGGATTTCACCATAACGAACCTGTTCCAACTGGAAAGAGGTTATTTCAGCATCTCCGGAATACCAGTACTGTTTGAATTCTCCCGATAGTTCTTTCGAAATTCCATTTTCAAGTTCTTTATCGGCCTCAGAAGGAACGATTGAATAAGCTAAAAAGATGATTATTGTGGCAAGAGATAAACCAAAGAGGAATACTTTTTTCATGACAAGTGAATTGGATGTTTTGGAAAAGAAGTCACCTTCACTTGAAAAACAAGAAAAAAACTTAAATGTTCAGCGGAAAACTGTCGTAAAAATTCCTAAAGTCCTTTTTTAGGGCACTTTTTACATGCTTTGCCCTTTTTGAATTTTTTACAACATTTCTTCTTTTTCTTTTCCTCCGTAACAGGAAGTTCATAGAAACTGAAGATTCCCGAAGCCTTCGGACGATCGTTAGTTTTATTTAAACTGTGATGAGGCATTACAGCTTTGTGTTTATTTAGACTTATTATAAATAACAAATTTAAACACAATTTTCTTATCGCGCAAATATTCAGGCAATTATCGATTCTTTTAAATAGGATTAGGCCTACAATTTTCTTTCCTCAGCCTTAAAAGCGCCTCGACGATGGAGAATCCACTGGCTTTCATTGAGGGGATTCACGCCTTTAAATTCTCTGATCTTTCCTTCACCTTCAGGGCATGAAGCATAACCGGCAAAATGGAAAACCAATCTTCCTTTTCCTCCGGTGGAGGAATTGAATTGAATACTGTAATTCATGGAGGTAGCCACAGGAACTGTTCCTTTGAGAATGAATCTGTTTTTTTCAAATTCGGGTGTTTCGAAAGTAGCCCGCATTTTGGTCAGGTCGCTGGTGATATTTCCCAGGGATTCTTCCGGAGCTTTTATTTCGAAATTCAGTATGGGTTCCAGGAGCTTAGTGCCTGCCTCATCCAGGCCTCTCATGATGCCCATCGGTGTAGCAAGTACGAAGTCTCCAGGCCGGGAATGAATCTCATGATCTTCTCCTTCGATCAGTGTGATTTTGATGTCGGTTACTTCCCACCCTTTGATGCCCTGCTCCAATGCCTTGGGAATAGTACGCTCCACTTCGTTTTGATATTTTTGATGAATATCGCTTGTCCTGACCTGCGATTCATAAACCAGGCCTGAGCCTGGAGGGCCTGGCTCGATCAAAAACTTCATGATGGCCCAACAGGGTTTGGGCATCCAGTATCTTACGAACCCCTCTGCCTTGGAGGCCGGAGTTTCTTTATAGATTACCGTTGGATCTTCAAAGGTTGCCAGGATATCAAAGCGTTCAAGCAAAAGAGCGGATATTATCTCAATTTGCATTGGCCCCATCATTTTCAGGTGCAGTTCTTTTTCTTCTTTGTACCATTTGAAATCCAGGGAAGGGTCTTCACTGTTGATGATCTGAAGGGCTTTGGCCAGGGCGGCATAATCTTTTTCGAGGTCGGGTTTTACAAGGGTTGTTAAAACCGGTATATGCAAAGCATGTTGCTTCTTTACTCCTTGTCCGCTTCCAAGAATATCCCCGGCATTGACATCGGGTAAACCGGTAATTACACCAATATCTCCTGCTTCAATTTTACCGGTAATTTCAGGTTTGCTGGTGAAGAATTTTTGCGCGAGTCCAATTTTAACTTCCTTTTCTAATGAAGGTAAATATATGGAATCTTTGCTGTTGATAACTCCCTCGAAAACCCGGATGTGGGCAAGTCGACCATCAGTTTTATGATGTTCAATTTTGAATACCAAAGCTGATAGAGGAGCTTGCTTATTTACCGAGGCAGGTGGCAGGAAGTTTATCACTCCATTTAATAATTCCTCCATGCCAATCCCGTTTTTAGCAATCCCACAAAATACAGGAACTATTTTTTTAGGAGAGCTATTCGTTTTGATGGCTTCTTCAATTTCACTGTGGGTCAATTCCTTTTCCTCGAGGTATTTTTCCATTATGGCTTCATCAAATTCCGCCAAATTTTCCAGGGCAATGGTTCTGAGGTAAGAATCCTGAGTAAAAAATGAGCTTTGGAGTGCTGCATTGATATCAGCTTCATTGGTCCCTTCATTTTCAGGAAAACTAACAGGTACGGGAGCACAAGGCAGTTCCTTTTGCAGATCCGCCAAAACGCTCTCGAAATCAGCGCCTGCGCGATCAATTTTGTTGACAAAAATCAGGGTGGGAATGTCTAAATCTTTTAATGCTTCCCACAGCGCAAAAGTATGCGCCTGGACTCCCTCAACGGCCGAAACGACCAGAATGGCACCATCCAGGACACTTAATACCCTTTCCACTTCAGCAGAAAAATCGGCGTGCCCGGGAGTGTCGATCAAATTGATCTGACAATCCTTCCAGGGAAAGGAAACCGTTGCAGCCTTAACAGAAATTCCACGTTCCTGCTCAATGGATAAACTGTCGGTAATGGCTGAACCTTTATCCACGCTTCCAAGGGTACGAGTGGCTCCCCCCAGGTACAAAAGATTTTCGGTAATGGTCGTTTTACCGGCATCCACATGAGCGAGGATGCCGATGTTAAAAATTGGTCTCATGTATCTTCCTGTTCCATCGTTTGAATGGGCGAAGATCGGCAATTTTTACTTACGAACAAGAAATAGATGCTCCTCTGTACCCATACGATTCATATGAAAAACAACGGTATCCATCCCCATGTACTCAACTTTGACCATTTTCTCCAGCTTTCCATCTTCAGTGGTGTATAGTTTGTCACCATCCATACGGAATGTGCCACTTTCATTTTTGCTGCCCCAGTTACCTTCATATTGACTATCTCCTGAAAAAGAAAAAGTAACGGCGCTGGCGTCATTGCCGGATTCACTTCCTTCAATGACCCAGGAGAATCCCTGCCAGTCTCCGACGAGTTTGTCGAGGTTTTCGTTGGCGCAGGCGGCTAAAAAAATGGTTAATAAAGAGATGAGAATGAATTTTGAAATTTTAATCATGGTATTTTAATATTATGAAAATTTGAATGATCAGCAAAAATAACTAACCAAGGGACAACTTACTTAAAGATGGAAAGGTTTAACCGCGAAGTACGCAAAGCACGCAATGAAATTATTCCGAATTCTTTTTTTTACAGAAATTGTCCAGAATGCGATTTTATTGAAAATATCCTTACAATCCTAAAACCTCCACTTCAACTTCCCATCTTCCTCCTCCATAAACCCTTCATCCATAAGGTATTCGATCGATTTTAGCACAGCGGCCTCTCTTCGGGGGGTAAAGGACTCCAGGATTTCGTCAAGGGTCAGGTGTTCCCTGGTTAGCAGTACCTGGATTTTCTGGCGATATCTTTCATAGTCTTCATCGTCCAGTTCGGCTTTGGTTCTTCCGGTGCAAACATCACATATTCCACATTTCTGGGCATCTTTTTGACCAAACCACGCCAATAATTGTTTACTTCTGCAAATAGGTTTTTCTGCATACAGGATAGCGCTTTCCATCCGTTTTTTATGCTGTTTTTTTCTGAAGTTGTACAGCTGCTGATCAATCACCAGGTTGTCAGCATTGGCTCTTTCTTTGAGGAACATCAACTGAGGTTTATCCTTTTGAGGTTTATATTGAATTATGCCTTCCTTGTGAAGTAAATGTAAAGCCTTAATAAGATTTGCTTCTGTGATTTTAAGGAATTTTGCCAACTGTCTTTCCCGAATCCTGATGAAATGCATAAAAGCCCCCTGATAGGAGCGAAGAATGCTTTTTAAAATGATTTCCATTTTCGGATTCCGTATCTGGTAGTCGTATAATTTTTCTTTGCTGACCAGAATTTTCAGCGTTGAAGGAATAAAAATAGTTTCCGTTAAAACAATCCAGCCAGATTGTTCAAGGATCTTTAAGCTGTTGAAAGTCTTTAATGGATCTAATTGGAAATTCTTACAAAAATCAATTACATCGAAATCAAAACTTTGGCCTTCACCTGCCCCCGTAGCTAATTGAAAATAACTGCCCAGGGCACGGTACACCCTTTTTACTTCATCAATTGGAGGGAAGGCATTCGCATAATTCTTTTCAAGCCTCTTTCGGTCGTTTTGATTATAGAGCAGGACTGCGTATGATTTTTTCCCATCTCTCCCTGCTCGTCCTGCCTCCTGGAAATAGGCTTCAAGACTTTCCGGTAAATCCATATGTATTACCAGTCTGACATCTGCCTTGTCAATACCCATTCCAAAGGCATTGGTACTCACCATGACCCGGGTTTTTCCCTCTTTCCAGGATTGTTGTTTTTTATCTTTATCTTCAGGAGGTACTCCGGCGTGGTAAAAGTCGGCGCTGATCTTGTTTCTTCCCAGCACCCAGGCAAGTTCTTTGGTCTTGCGGCGACTTCTGACATACACAATAGCACTTCCGGGAACTCTTCTTAAAATATTGAGCAATTGTTCTTCCTTGCCTTCCTCCTGTAGCACGGCATAGGCAAGGTTTTTTCGTTCAAAGCTTTTTTCGAAAGCGTTTTTGAGATTGAACTTAAGTTTCTCCTGAATGTCGTTGACAACTTCCGGGGTGGCAGTTGCTGTAAGGGCTATTACGGGTGTTTCCGGCAATAGTTCCCGGATCTGTTCAATCTCCAGGTAGGCGGGTCTGAAATCATATCCCCATTGAGAAATGCAGTGAGCCTCATCAATGGCTAAAATATTGATATTCATTCGTTTGAGCCGCTCCTGGAAAAGCTCTGTTCTTAACCTTTCCGGAGAGACGTATAGGAATTTGAAGTGTCCGTGTGCCGCATTGTCCAACGTGATATCAATATCTTTATAGGACATTCCGGAATAAATGGCCGCTGCTGGGATATCCACTTTTTGGAGATTGGTCACCTGGTCTTTCATCAGGGCGATCAGGGGAGAAATTACCAGGCAAGTACCTTCCACACACATTCCCGGGACCTGAAAACAAATAGATTTGCCTCCACCGGTTGGCAGCAGTGCCAGGGTGTCCTTTTTTTCAAGTACAGAATTGATGATGTCTTCCTGTAAAGGCCTGAATTCATCAAATCCCCAGTACTTTTTGAGTATGTCGAGCGGTTGGTGCATAATTGTAGCCCAGACTTTAGTCTGGCTGGAATGAATAACCTATTGTTAATTATTTTGTGAAAGAAATAGTTCTATTGGAACCTACCTCTTTCTCCACAGATACTATCTCAAAAATACCACAACAACGACAATGGCCGCAACCCTGGAAATCTTGAAAGGCAGCATTTCTCCTTCTGAATAAAACTAGGTGCTGACATAAACGGAGGCAATGGTCAATATAACAAAAACC
>QQUB01000638.1 GCA_008501835.1 Bacteroidota bacterium | reverse complement strand
AATGGAATGGCTGAGATCATCTCATAAAGCAATGAAGGTTGGAGGCCTCTGTAGAATTTCCGGATCTCCTTTGCGGCTCTAGCATTTGAGTTGTCAGGGAAGGCAAAAAAGCCATCATTGGCATAAAAGCTATTCAGCGGGATTTCTTTTTGGTCGAGATGTTCTAATAGAGCCTGATGAATATCGAGGCCTTCCTTGTGGGCAAAGGGTATTTCAGGGCCAAGTACCAACACGCAGTTGTCTTCATCAATGTAGTCTGCCAGATCGACAAATTTTGCCTGGTTCCGGGCTTCCCAATCCTTTAAATTCTCCCGTTGTTTTCCCATACCAAATAAATTTTGCGATTTACTTTTTTTCGAGTTTTGACAACTTTTCCATCATATTATCCGCCGATGATTCCAAATTCATATCATTCACAATTTTTGTCATTCTATCTTGCAGTTCTGAGCTTTGTCCGATTGAGTCAACAGTACGTTGCATTGTGCTTAATGGAATTTGGGCAGATTTGGCGAGTTGTTTTACCGAAACTTCCTCACTGATATTAAATCTTTTGTTTTTCTGATAATTCTCTTCCATGCTTATAGCAATGGTACTCAACATCCAGTCCGGTGTACTGGCATTGGGGTCAATTTCATATCCCCAGATGCCTCGTTCTTGTCCTATCGCAGCTTCTTCAGGCTCCTGGCTCTCCATTGGGTATTCCCAACTTGCCCAAACAATATCGCTGTATAAGTTTGCGGAAATCTGGTCCAAATAGGAATTAGCCGGTACCAGGTCTTCAAATTCTGTGGCTGCATCAATTACAGCCTTTAGGCCAAGAGCAAACATCGGTGGTTCTGAAATGACCAAATTAGTGATAGGCGTGTTATCAATGATTCCTCCTGTTTTTTGATAAAATAAGACCTGAAGGGCTTTTATGTCAGGTGCTTCTGAATCGTTGAGAATAGAATTTTTTAGATTCCTGATTACGATTTCAATGGTCCGAACCCGGTCTTTGTAATAATCAAATCTTTGTAAGGCCCCGTATGCCCACAAAAAGCCATGCATGGGATGTTCCACTTTTTCGCTCAGCATAAATCGACTCTGATTTTTAGGAATCGGTAAATTATTGCTGATGCTTTGGATGGCCCTATCCATAAATACAGCCTCCTGATTATTGGCAATAAAACCTTCATTGAAGCTTGCCAGGAAAATTCTCATGCCTTCGAATATAGGACGTTTCTGATAGGTGAGGAAAATTTGTGTTTGCCAGCCACGGAAAAGGAAAACGGGAATTTCTCGTGGGATACCCCTATAGTAACGTAAGTAATATTGCCCGGAAGAGCCTCTTACCGAATAGGCCAACCAGGACTGATTTGGACCCGTTTGAATCAAACCTCCTTCCAGCCTTGCAACCTCTTTACCTTGTTTGTCGAAAAGACCAAATTGTCCAATGATATCAAGCGCAGCCGATCGCTGAAGATCAACCCCCCGGATAAATACGAAGATTTTACTGTCCAGCCGGTTATTGTCACCGATGGCCGGTGCAGTCTCATTTTTGCTCCATTGTACCGCCGGATCAAGGTAGTATTCATGGGTGGTGGCCGCACCTTCAATTGGAGCGGCTGAGTATATTTGAGGTGCCTCCAGTTCCACGGTCTGATCCTCAGACAGACGAATCACCTTCTCCTGGAAATGTCCATAATATTGCCATTGAACAGTATAATACCCTTTGGTAAGAGGAATTTCGGCATACCCAAAGTCGTGGTACACCTCTTTATTGTATCCATCAAACACCCTAACTTCAATGTCTTCTGAATTTGGGCGTATGGTTAATTGAAATGTATGGTCTTTAGAATATGACATGTTGAATTTCGTTTGTGGGTTCAAAACGAATAATCTTCTCTTCTTCTAATTGCAAATCTTTAAGTACGTGTATTCCTTTCGACAGTGTTAAATCCCATATCTGACCGTTAGCCTGACCTTGTTTGATGGGTTCCAGGTCCGGACCCTCCAAAACAATTTCATGACCATTTCTTTTATCATCGAAACTTATGTGAACATTCTTCCGGGGTAAAATACTACCCAAAATCACCTCTGTGTCGGTCGGAAAATCCGATTCGATTACCGGGACCTGGTTTTTGTTGTGGCGACTGGCCAGTGATTTGACTTCTTTTTCCAGGTAATCCTTCAGGGCATTCAAGGGGACCCCACCATTTTCAGAAGCTGCATTTCCTCTTAAAGCGGTCATGAGAGCCGTCGTGAAAAAACCCCTTTCCAGAGACACTTCCGGTGCGCCTTCCAATTGATCGATTTCCGCTTCATAGGCAGGATCGAGGTATTGGGTAGCATAAGCGGTGAAATACCTGGCATTTTTGGCATTTTCTTCAGGTCTTATCCAGCCTACAAATGGTCGTATTCCCCGGACTCCCCTGATCCGGACTCTGCAGCAATCAAGAAAGAAGAAGATTTCGTCAAAGCGACCGGATTCTTTTATGAGGTTAAGGTATGCTTCAGCATGAAGTGCGCAAAACCTCATGATTTTGGACCAAGGTGCCAGACAAAGGCCAACATCCTGGCTGGTAAACCCAAATCCATGACCACTGAAGTAAAAGTAGAAACGCCTGGTTTGATCTAAGGGAGTATTGCGAATGCGTTCCCAAAGAGAGGAAAGGTTTTGATTGATTAAGTCCATCCCGGGTTCCATGGGTTCTGGTTTGGAAAGAATTACC
>QQUB01000360.1 GCA_008501835.1 Bacteroidota bacterium | reverse complement strand
ACTTGAGCAACATTGGATAATTTCCGCTCAGGGCCGTCATTTTATTTTTTACGTGCACCACACCGTCGGGATAAATGGTATAACGGGTTATCCATTGTGCATCTCCCTTCAAAAGATCTGCTGTAATAGTAACCCTGGCCACTTTGCTCCCCTCTGCATGATCCAGAACAACTTGGGTATTTTGGCGTTCTTCCCAAACCGTTCGCCAGGCCTTGAGTTTTGTTTGCAACCGGGCTCCATAATCATTATCCGTTGGTGGCCTCCAGAAATTAGGTTCAGGTCCATCAGAAACCAACATTGTGCCATTGTGCTTCCAGGTGGTCATTTTGCCTAAATTCTTATCAAACCCAATGACAGAACCTGAAGTTTTTATGGTTATCTGACCTTCCGTTTCAGTGGATTCAAAAGCTCCTGATCTCATTGGCATATGAGGCCGGGGTACAATGGCTTTGGCTAAAACCAACTGCTCGTAGGCCACTTCAAAATCCTTTTCAAAGAAGTCGTTTTTATTTTTATACCTAAAGGAAAGATTTAAAAAGGTCTCCTTACCAGAAGATTTCCAACTGTATGGAATTTCAATGGCTTCTTTGGTCAGGGCTGGGATATCAAGCTCATCTATTTTCCCGGTTTCGGTCACCTCTCCATTTTCCAGGATTTCCCAATGGAGGTAAAGGTGATCAAGATTGAGAAAGCTATAATAATTTTGAACAGATATCTTCCCTTTTGATTGATCTTGCCAGGAGGAATAAATCGGTTGATATACTTTCTTGACCTCTAAAATATGTGGGTTTATGGCTCTATCAGGTTGAATGAGTCCGTTATTCAGGAAATTATTATCACTAGGGGTACCTTCAGGCCCAAAATCTCCGCCATAGGCAAAAATAGTTTTTCCTTCATCGGTTTTTTTATACAAGGACTGATCTACCCAATCCCAAATGAATCCTCCCTGCATACGGTCATGGGAATAAATGAGGTCCCAATATTCCTTCAAGTTACCAACGCTGTTGCCCATTGCGTGGGCATATTCACACTGGATAAGGGGGCGGTCCGGATGGGCATTTACCATATGGACCATATCTCTGGGATAGGCGTACATAGGAGCTAAAATATCCGTATTCCACTCTGTATAGGCATTTAAGCCCCAACCGATCTGTGTGCGTTCGTATTGCACCGGACGAGAAGGATCTCTGTCTTTTATCCAGAGATAGGTACGGTAAAAATTATATCCGTTCCCCGCTTCATTGCCCAAAGACCAAATAATGATACTGGGGTGATTTTTGTCCCTTTCCACCATCCGCTTGGTCCTCTCGATATGTGCGTCTACCCAGTCGGGGTTATTTCCCAGTGTTCTGTCAAGTCGATATCCCGTTCCATGAGATTCGAGGTTGGCCTCGTCAACTACATACAAGCCATATTCATCACAGAGTTCATACCACATCGGGTCATTTGGATAATGTGAAGTACGAACAGCATTGAGGTTGTGTGTTTTCATCAACTCAATGTCCTTGATCATGGACTCTCTTGAAACGACGTGACCGGTCGATGGGTCATGCTCATGTCGATTGGCACCTCTTAGGAAAACTACCTCCCCGTTCACCAATAACTGCCCATTTTTAATATCTACCCTTCTGAAGCCGATCTTGGAGGTTAAAACTTCAAGCGTTTTGCCTTCTTTATCTTTCAGGGTAACAAAAAGGGTGTAAAGATTGGGCGTTTCAGCACTCCAGTGACTAATGTTTGGTACAGTAACTTTTTTTGATGTCACCAAAGTTTTTTCATCCTTTAGGTTTACTTTTTGAACACCTGAGGATACCAAAGATCCTGTTTCATCCAGGACTGTTCTTTCGATGGTTACCTCATCCATTTCCATACCATCATATTGAGCAATTGCCAATTCAAGCTCAAGCGTCCCAGCTTCATATTGTTCATCCAGACTTGCTTTCGCCCAATAATCTCGAATATGCACTTTTGGTGCTGCCCAAACAAAAACATCCCTTTCAATCCCACTTATACGCCAGAAATCCTGTGCTTCCAGGTAACTGCCTTCACACCACCGGTAAACTTCAATGGCCAAAAGATTTTCTCCAGATTTTACGAATTCAGTAATATCAAATTCTGCAGGCAACTTACTGCCCTGGCTGTACCCTACTTTCTCTCCGTTTATCCATAAATAGAAAGCTGATTTGACCGCACCAAAATGCAAGAATATCTGGCGGTCAGACCATGAACCGGGAATATTAAAAGTTTTGCGGTAAGAACCTACCGGGTTGTAGTCGTGAGGAATATGTGGTGGTTTAGGGTCTTTTGGCATGAATTCATTAGGCTGATTCACATAAATGGGAATCCCATGGCCATTGACTTCCCAGTTACCCGGAACAGGAATAGTTCCCCAATCACTATCATTGTATAGTGTTTTGAAAAAATCAACAGGGCGATCAGTTGGTTTTCTCACCCAATTAAACTTCCAGTTACCATTGAGTAATTGATAATATTTTGAATTGTTCTTATTATTGGTCAATGCCAGTTCCCTGCTCTCAAACGGGAACAAAGTGGCATGTGCAGTTTCCTTATTTATTTCGAAAACTTTTGGATTTTCCCAGTCAAACACTTCTTGAGCATCCAGGGAAGAAAAATTGATTGATAATAAAAAGAAAAAGGCTACAGACAGGCAAAATTGGACTCTCTTCATGACAAGATATTTTGCCTGACAAA
>QQUB01000273.1 GCA_008501835.1 Bacteroidota bacterium | reverse complement strand
TTCAAGCTTTGGATGGTTGTTTCATCGCCGATTTGGAATCCCCCATCCAACTCATCTCTGGTTACATTTTTCATGGTAAAACTCTGGTAATGGATACCAGGACTGAAATACAGGAAACGTCCGAAACGCGCATCGATACCAGCTTGCCATCCCACTTTGGCTCTATCCTGGAATTCGTTATAGTCATCCCAGCTGGCATCAAACTTTGAAACGTTGAAACCGGCTTTTGGAATGATCTTGATATGGGTATCATCTTGAGCGCTTAATTGCAACCCTGAAATCATAATTGTAAGTACGAGAACTAAAATTTTTGCTGACTGTTTCATCTCTAATGGTTTTAGTATAAGTGATTGTTTGCTATAAAACGGATCGAAACAGGCAAATAATGTGAAGATTATCAAAAAGGGTTGTTAAAATTTGTTATCAAAAGAATAGCGGCTATCCCCGGAACAGGAATAGCCGCCAGTTGAAGCTTCAAAAACTATTTAAACTTTATTAGAAAATATAACGTAATCCCACCTGAAGCTGCCAGCGTGACAGAAGACTTGGATCATCAGTAAATGTTGATTGAAGATCCGGATCAAAAGAATAGGTTGGATTATTATTGTCATCAATACTTACACCAATGGGTTGAGAATTGGTTGGGAACTGCCTCACACCCCAGTTAGAGTTGATAAGGTTTCCAATGTTCAAAACATCAATACTCAATTGAATAGTGTTGATTTTGTCACCAACTGCGAAGTTATAATCCTGCAGGATTCTTAAATCCCATGTCGAATACCAGGGGCTTAAGACATCATACTTTCCTGCATACGCACCTCTGTTACTACTCAGATAATCGTCTTGAGCGATATAATCTTTCAATCCCTGAGCCTGCTTAGCTACATCACCGTCATTAGGATCAAAGGTCATCTGATCAATTTCACCGTCAGTAGGGATGTAGATCAAATCATTCAATGGTGAACCATCTCTGTTGAGATCTCCCTGGTAAGTATAGCTAAAACGACCTCCTTTAACATATTCGAAGAACAAGGCGAAAGAGGTTGCCATGTTGCCATATTCGAATTTTTTAGCTGCAGCACCAACAACTCTGTGTCTGTGTCCGTAAAGAGAGTGTGCGAGCATTGCCTCATTTACATTGCCAATTGCAGGGTTCCGGGCAAAAGCATCACCGGATATTTCTGCAGGAATGGAACTGGCGTCTTTGGAATCAAGGAAGCTATATCCAAGACTGGTATAAAGTCCATTTGACCAGTTACGCTGTACCTGTAGTGAAATATTGAAGGATTGTCCCACATCGGTATTAGTAAACACATAGGCGTCGTTACCAAATGAGTTTCTATCTGCAGCTGTGTAAATTTCTCTGCCATCAACACCGTTCAATTTTCCTGATGGAGGTTTTAAACCGTAGTTACGTACCATCATTGCATTGACGTCTTTCGTATAAATAACATCGAGGGTGGCAAGCCATCCGTTTCCTATTCTCGTATCTAATCCTAAATTACTTCTCCAAACCTGTGGGAATTGGAAGTCCTGGGCAGTAATGGTGTAGAAGAAGAAGTTTGGATTAGCTACCTGGTTTCCTACCCAAACAAATGGGAACCTGCCTGTAAATAAACCTGATCCACCTCTTAACATCAATGAATTATCACCTTTGACATCTAAGTTGAAGCCAACTCTTGGTGAGAACAACGGCTTTTGCTCAGGAAGAACCGTATGATCAAAAAAGATCTCATTGCCTTCCAGATCAAAATATTCGATGAATGGGAAATAACAGCAGTTACGGGTTGTATCAATATTCTCTTCTATTTTTTCTTTTGTGTCGAAATACAATGGCATATCCATTCTCACCCCATAAGTCAGTTTAAAGCGATCGGTGACCTGCCATTCATCCTGTACATACAATGCCCACTGTCCAATATTGGTTTCAGCCAGCGCCCAGCCTTCACCATTAACACCCTCGTCTCCTCCGTTTCCATCAAACGTAGCTTGAGCTCCTGCAACCAAATCGTCAAATTCACCGGCATAAATGGCATCGACAAACGTCTGAACACTTTCAGATCCTGTAAGCGGAGCAAAAGTACCTCCATAGAAATCAAGGTTGAACGAGTTGTCGAACTCAAATTTTTCAAATGATGTACCAATCGTAATAGTATGATTGTTCAGGTACATATTGAAGTTGTCGGTGATCTGTGTAACATCCTGGTTGAGGCGATTATGAATGGAGAATGGTTCGTGACCGGCTATAATGTAAGGGTTACCAGCTTTAAAAATGTTCATCACCGGGAATGGTGTTGAGAACGGATCTCTTGAATCTCGGAATGAAGTGATTCCAGCCTGGAGGTTGTTAGAGAATCTGTTGCCAAAAATAGATTTCAATTCAATAATTCCTGAATGGAGCACATTGTTGATGGCATATCCTGAATTTTCGAACTGAAGAGTAACAGCATCAGGCCCCCTTGGCGTAATCGCATTCGGGTGAGCGGGTTTATCTTTGGTTGCATCCAGGAAATTGTAAGTGGCGGTCAAGGTGTGATTGGAGTTGATGTTCCAGTCAAGTTTAATTAGCCCCTTCTGGTTGTCTGTACGGTGAGTGAATTCTTCATACCGACCTGTTTCATATCCATACTGATTGAAAAGTGCTTCAGAGACGAGTTCGAGATCAGAGGCCAGAACTCTGGAAATCTGAGCTCCATCAGTACCTCTGTTAGCGAGCCAGT
>QQUB01000504.1 GCA_008501835.1 Bacteroidota bacterium | reverse complement strand
AAGGTGTAATGAAAGGGAGGCAAGCAAATAAGCAAAAGTGGTGCACAAAAGGGCCAGAACCAATAGATAAATCCAGTCAGCAGGTGAAGGCATTATTTCCGGCATTGTGCCACTCTGCAAGGTCATGACAATGATTACAATACTTATAAATACCCAGGCACTACTCATCTCAACCAAAGTAATATCCAGCTCACTGGCTTTGCTGATCAGTTTTTTATTCAAAATGGAAAACAACGAAGCGAGCAATGCTGACGACAAGCCAACCCAGACACCGGCCATCATGGAAACTTCTATATTATTAGCCACCAGGATCATACCCGGAACAATGAAAATACCGAGAAAAATTTCATAAAAACGAACTTTCCTCCCCAAAATCAAGGGTTCCAGCAATGAAGTGAAAAATGAAGTAGTTGCCATACAAACCAGGGTAACTGAAGCATTGGACAGCTTAATAGAACCAAAAAAGGTCATCCAGTGTAACCCTACGATTACCCCAATACCGGTATATCTTAAAAGCATACGCCGGGGCATCTTCAATAACGGCCCCCACTTTACCAAAAACAATAAACTGATCGATGCAATTAACACTCTCCACCAAACCAGGTTAAGTGCTGACAAAGAAATCAGGTCCCCCAATATGGCTGTAAAACCAAACAGGAAAACGGCAATGTGCAAATCGCGATATGCTCTTTTTTGTGGCGCCAATAGAACATTGTTTAAAGCTGAAATTCTAATCGGAAATGCAAAACTAATCCTTTTATGTAAAAAGGCCATTTCAATTCATCAATTACCCCGTACCCACCGAACCTAGAAGCAAAGTTTTTGAACAACCCAATGCCAGAGGCATGGCATATCATAACATGGTACGTCAGTGCCATGTAATAACCAAAAACAACTCCAGTTCCATCGGAACGACACATTAAGATTCATAATCAATTAGATATGCCGTTCCTACAGAACTGGTGACTACCAAAACCTTAGCAGGGCACTGGCGTACCCTGCTAAGAAATGCCGTCTCTATGAGACTGGGATATTCCATACAATTGGAAAATGATATTCAGGAAAAGAAAACCATTTTAGGACATCAACGCGTACCCACCGAACCTGTCTTCCTGGCCAGGCAAGATTCATTCGGTGCGACGAGCCGAATGAATTCGGCAAGTACGAAACCAACAGCAATGATTTTCAGGAAAACAAACATCCCATTTTAGATCATCGAGCCTGCTTGCTGTATTTCAAATTCCATTTCCTCATATTTTCCTTTCTTTCCCAAAACAAAACGTCAAAAATATAGTTCCTCTTTAGTAAACATGCGAAGCAAAAACTCTAATGGCTGAGGACTGCTGACTGGAGACTGTCGAATGCGGACTCAACACTCTCCTTCACTGGTTTAAATTCTGAAACCGTTGGTAGATTTTTTTGAACCGTTGGTTTAATTACTGTTTACTTTCGCAGCAAAATTTCGTTTCTACAATGAAACACCATTCACCTAAATTATGTAAAGCTAAAAGACGATGTTAAAAAAACTAATTTTCTCTTTAATGTTAACCGCGACCGTATCCCTGCTTACCGGGCAGGATATTACGATCAGCGGGACCCTTTCAGAAGAGGCCTCAGGGGAAACCCTGATCGGCGCTTCTATCCTGATACCCGATTTGGGATTGGGAACTACTACCAATGAATACGGGTTTTATTCGCTCTCCATTCCAAGTGGTGATTCTGTTACTATTCAATTCAGCTATATTGGTTTTGAAACTATGGTCAACAGGATTGCGACCAATACTGATCAGACCTTAAATATCGAACTCGGTTCAGGGGTCGAACTTGCAGAAGTGGTCGTCAAAGCCAATTCGTTTGAGGAGCAACTCAATTCAACAGAAATGAGTGTTGCCACTATTTCCACAAAAGAAGCCAAACTGCTACCTGTACTGATGGGGGAAAGCGATATCCTCAAGACAGTTCAGCTCAAGCCGGGAATTCCCTCAGGTTCAGAAGGAACTACAGGGCTTTTTGTGAGAGGAGGTAGCTCGGACCAAAACCTGATCGTTCTGGACGAAGCTGTAGTTTACAACGCTAACCACCTTTTTGGGTTCTTCAGCACCTTCAATACAGATGCTGTGAAAGACCTGAAAATTTACAAAGGCGGATTCCCCTCCCAATACGGAGGAAGACTGTCATCTGTAATTGATGTCAAACTCAATGAGGGAAACAATAAAAAATTCTCCGGAACAGGTGGTCTTGGGTTGATCTCTTCACGGCTCACCCTCGAAGGCCCGATCAAGGAAGGAAAATCATCCTTTATGGTTTCCGGAAGGCGCACTTATATAGATTTGATCACCAGTCAGATCAATAAAGCCAATGAAGGAAAAGACAATTACAATCCAATCCCTGATTATTACTTCTATGATCTCAATACCAAGATCAACTATAAGCTCAGTGACAAAGACAAACTTTATCTTAGTGGTTATTTCGGCCGTGATGTATTCGGCTTTGACAGTGACTTTTTTGACTTTGATTTCAACTGGGGAAATGTAACCGGTACTGCGCGCTGGAATCACGTTTTTAATCCAAAATTGTTTGTCAATACGACCTTTACTTTTTCTGATTACCAATATAATATTACCAATAAGATCACTGGCTTCTCCTTTGATGTTGGTTCCAGCATCAGGGATGCCAATGTAACATCTGATTTCTATTATGCTCCTAATAACCGGCATACACT
>QQUB01000349.1 GCA_008501835.1 Bacteroidota bacterium | reverse complement strand
CCTTACACCCACCGGGCTAGACATGGGATCCAGTAACTTCCGGTCACTCGAAAAAGTAAAGGTTTTGTTGCTCTCAGGTTCCGGAACCTCTTCTTACAATGTCGGTGCCATCTGGCATTTACTTGATCAACGATACGATATTTCCATCACGATGATCGATGCCAACAACCTGGCACGGGCAGATCTGAGTCGTTACAATACCATAATCCTGGCCAGCGGAAGTTACCGGGGTGTTAATAATACAGCCATCAGTAAATTAAAATCCTGGATTCAGGATGGTGGCACCATGATCACTGTTGCCAATGGCTCCGAATGGGCCATCCAGCGGGGTCTATCCGGAGCCAGAAAAAAAGTGGCTTCCAAAAAAGATGATAACCGACGTCCATATCAGCAATTACGCAGAGACAGGGGCGGACATGTCATTGGCGGCGCAATTCTGGAACAACAAGCTGACCTGAGCCACCCTATTTTATACGGATACAAAAATGCCAACCTGCCGGTATTCCGAAAAGGAACATTTTTGATGGAACCAGCTAAAAACCCTTATGCCACTCCTCTCATAAACGGAGATACTCCATTGAGAGCAGGATTCATTAACCAGAAAAATCAGAAAGACCTTGCGAATACAGCAGGCATCGTAGTAAGCGGCCACGGGCAGGGAAAAGTGATCAGCATGGCAGAAGATCCGGCTTTCCGGGCCTTTTGGTTTGGAACGAATAAATTACTGGCCAATGCTATCTTTTTCGGTAGAATTATTGCCGGGGATAGTGTGGAGAAGTTTGGGGAATGAGGCAGTTCTCAGTCGGCAGTCGGCAGTACCAGTTGGCAGTGGGGTGTGGGGAGTGAGTGTAGGGTGTGTTTTTCAACAAAGTATTAACTCAAGGTTTTTTGCCATTGGGTAGGTTGGAAGAAGCGAAAGGCGAAACCTTGTCGAAGAATAAAATTGCTGCTTTCACCTTCAATTTAAACAACTTCAATACAAAAATTACAAAATGAAAACAAAATTATTAATCCAGACCTCTTTAACCATTTTTGTACTCCTCCTCTCCAAAGTAGTTCATGCGCAGGATTATTATGAATACCTGAAACAGGCACAGTCCCTATATGCTGAGGAAAATTTTGAAAAAGCCCTGTCAGCCTACGAAAGTGCTATTAATTTAAAAGATAGCGTTGATTTAGTTTACTACAATGCTGCCTGTTGTGCTGCTTTGTCAGGTCAAAAAAAATTGGCCTTTCAGTACCTTGAAAAAGCTATTGAATTCGGCTATACCAAAATCAATCACCTTAAAATCGATACTGACTTTAAAAAGCTCCATCGAAAAAGACAATGGAAACATATACTGGCAGAATTGCAAAAAAGCAACGATGAACTTGTAAATAAAGAAGTCATTTTCAATATAAAGCCTGACCTTGACATGGAGTATTTGAACAACCTGTTAACTACAGCATCAGAAGGTTTCACCTTCATTGCAGAAGGGTCTCCAACTGCCCGGCCAGAAGAATCCTACGTCAGTCTGTTCGAAGAGGTTTTAGAAGCTCTGAAAAGTAACTCAAAATACCATTCCAAATTCAAAAATATTTTTATTGTCAAAGGAAGAGAAGACATTACTCCTGCCATGCAGGCTCTTGAGGCCCCTGAAGAGATATGCATTCTGGTCTACCCAATCATTATGAAAAAATGGACTGGTGACCGCCTTACTTTTGAAAACTTTTCAATTGATGTCGTCTATAAAGGAAAAAAAGTCTATCAATCAACAGCAGCAATTAAAGGAAAAGTGCAATTGATTGATTCAACCACAGGAAGAGCCATTCTGAAAGAAAGATTGACAGCAGAAATAATCAAAATACTGGAGAAATAACCTTGTTCATATCATTTTGCACTACCAAAATTCCTGCCTAACTTTGCCCCCATATAAATCAATAAAAAGATTTTCAAACACCCTCTCTAAACACTTTTAACTTTTTGGACCCCTGGAACAACTTGAACCTTAAACCATATCAAACAACATCAAATCGACCAACGGGAGATCCCGCCGCAGGGAAACACGTTGTGTCGGGACGCGAGCCTGCGAGCATGAAACAGCTCGCGAAGCGAGCAATAAAACCAGTAACCAGAAACTTGCAACCAGAAACCGGTTACCAGCAACCAGATACAACCATGCAAATAGAAACTCATCTTCAGAATTACATCAACGGAGAACTTCTGGCACCGGTGTCGGGAGAGTATATCAACAATTATCAACCAGCCACGGGAGAAATCTACAGTTATATTCCCGACTCAGACGACAGGGATATTGAGCTGGCATTTGAGGCTGCGAAAAATGCTTTCCCGGAATGGTCTTCCTGCGGAATAGATAAACGGTTTAAAATCCTCATGGCAGTTGCCCAGGGGATCGAAGATAATCTGGAAGCTTTTGCAGAAGCAGAAAGTATGGATAATGGTAAACCTGTATGGCTTTCCCGATCGGTAGATATTCCAAGGGCCGTTCAGAATTTCCGATTTTTTGCTACTGGAATCCTGCATTTTGGTTCTGAGTCTCATAATATGGAAGGTGTTGCAGTAAACTACACCTTGCGTCAGCCACTTGGAGTTGTCGGTTGTATTTCACCCTGGAATTTACCATTGTATTTGTTTAGCTGGAAAATTGCACCGGCTCTCGCAACGGGCAACTGCGTGGTAGCCAAACCTTCCGAAATCACCCCAATGACTGCTCATCTCCTGT
>QQUB01000807.1 GCA_008501835.1 Bacteroidota bacterium | reverse complement strand
TTGTTGAAAGAGAAGATCAACGAAAGGTATTCCACTTTAAGTTGCGGGAACTCATCTGATTTTCAGGATACAGCCGTATGGATAACCTTCAAAAAATAAGATGAAATTTTTCCACCAATACGACAGCATGGATTGTGGCCCAAGTTGCCTCAGGATGATCGCTGATCATTATGGGAAATCTTTCAGTTTACAATATTTAAGGGATCATTCATACATTGACCGGGAGGGTGTTTCTGCCCGGGGTATCGTAGAGGCAGCTGAGCATATTGGTATGCGATGCCTTGTTGCAAAACTCACCCTGCATGGAGAAAACGAAGCGTCACCCGGATTACTGAAGGCTCCTCTGCCATGTATAGTTCATTGGAAGCAAAATCATTTTGTTGTAGTGTATAAGGTTAGCCGGAAAAATATCTGGATTGCAGATCCGGCGGTCGGAAAGTTAAAAGTCTCCCACAGGGAATTCTTGAAAAACTGGATAGCTGACGGGAATACCGGAGTGGTTATTTTACTGGAACCTGGCCCGGAGTTTTTGGATACAGACGAAGTGAAACAGGAAAGAAAAGGGTTTAGGTTTTTGTTCAGTTATTTAAAACCTTTTAGGCAGACCCTGGTGTATTTACTCATGGCTTTGTTGTTGGGAGGGCTTTTCCAATTAGCATTTCCTTTTTTGACTCAGGCCATTGTGGATATTGGGATCGCCAATTACGATCTGGATTTTATCTATATCGTCCTGTTGGGGCTGATTATGCTGTTTCTTGGGCAAACCACAGTTAATCTTATCCAGGGATGGATGTTACTTCATATCGGTACGAGGATTAATGTTTCCCTCATTACAGACTTTTTGGTGAAACTTTTAAAACTACCTATCGCATATTTCGACCGAAAGATGACCGGTGATTTGTTGCAACGATTGGGCGATCATCGTCGAATTGAACAATTTCTTACCCATTTTACTCTGAGCTTGTTGTTCGCCATGTTTAACCTGGTATTGTTTGCCTTGGTATTGTTGTATTATCATGTGGGTATTTTCATGATCTTTTTGGTTGGGGCAGCGGTATATCTTGGATGGATTTTGATCTGGTTAAAAAAACGCGAGGAGGTGGATCACCGCAGATTCCGGGAACTTTCCGAAAACCAGGAGGCTTTGATCGAGATCATACAGGGAGTACAGGAAATCAAATTGCAGGGAAGTGATCGCAAACACCGCCGTCGATGGATGAATATTCAGGGGCGATTGTTTAGGGCCAATATTCGTTTTTTGACTATCAGCCAGTACCAGGATGCCGGAGCAGCCTTTATTAGTCAGTTTAAGGATATCCTCATAACTTTTTTTGCTGCCAGGGCCGTTATTTATGGACAAATGACCTTAGGTATGATGTTAGCGGTTCAATATATTGCCGGCCAGCTCAATGGACCCCTTCAGCAGTTCGTCGGTTTTATCCGGTCGGCACAGGATGCCCGGTTGAGTATGAATCGTATGCGGGAAATTCACGATCAGGAACCTGA
Source organism: Bacteroidota bacterium (assembly GCA_008501835.1). Lineage (GTDB taxonomy): Bacteria > Bacteroidota > Bacteroidia > Chitinophagales > Saprospiraceae > BCD1. The sequence continues at coordinate 9,393 of QQUB01000807.1, read as the reverse complement.
ACCAGCGGGTGGGCTAGTCACTGAAATTCCGGAGAACGACGATTTGATTTTTTCGGGGGTTAGTTTCAAATATAATGCCTTGTCGGACCATGTGCTTGAAAAAATCAATTTGGTAATTCCGGCAGGTAAGGTAACGGCCATTGTAGGCGCAAGCGGTAGCGGAAAGACGACGTTAGTTAAGCTTTTACTAAATTTTTATACTCCAGAAACAGGTAAGATCAGTTACGGGAATTTGGCTTTGTCTCAAATAGATCCTGTTCAATGGAGGAGTCGTTGCGGAGCAGTCCTTCAGGATGGGTTCATCTTTTCGGATACCATTGCCGGCAATATCAGTGAAAGTTCTGAAGAAATAAATTGGATCAAATTGCAGGAGGCAGCGAAAATTGCCAATATTGATAATTTTATCCATGCAATGCCTCTGGGGTTTAATACCAAAATTGGAGATAAGGGAAATGGATTGAGTCAGGGGCAGCGCCAGCGATTGGTTATTGCCAGGGCCGTTTATAAAGATCCTGGAATTTTGTTTTTTGATGAAGCGACCAATGCCCTGGATGCCGAGAACGAAAAAATTATTCTAAATAACCTGAGAACCTTTTTTGAAAATCGTACGGTGGTGGTGGTCGCTCACAGACTGAGTACAGTAAAAAATGCAGATCAGATTGTGGTTTTGGATAATGGAAGATTGGTTGAGAAGGGAACTCATGAAGAATTGACCGTTTTAAAAGGAACTTATTATAACCTGGTGAAGAATCAGTTGGAGTTAGGAAGTTGATTAATTTAGGCTAAGGCTAAGGCTAAGGAGGCAACTTTATTTCAATTACAGAGGCACAGAGTGTTGTTACGCAAAGTTACGCTGAGGATTTACAGAGTTACACACAGAGAACTAAACTAATCGGCGGTCCTCAGCGCTACTCTTGCGGTTCTCTGCGTTATAGCCTTCGTTTCATTCCAGGTAAAAAAATGATTTAAAATAGCTCTATCCATAAATTTACATCAAACAACCTCAAACCAATTATTTAACATCACAATATGCCAGATAATCTTACAAATACCGAACAACAGGAAATGCAGGAAATCATCGGCGCCATGCCATCACGAATCTGGCGACGTGGAATTCTTTTGGTATTGGGCTTGGTCGTGTTGTTGATTGTAGTGGCCCATTTCGTCAGATACCCTGATGTGATTGAAGTGCCGGTGGAATTAAGGGTTAATGAGGTAGTGGATGTGAGGGCTGATTATGGTGGAACATTGGACCATATTATAGTTCAGGAGGGAAATCGTGTCGAAAAAGGGGAGGTCCTGTTAGTTTTCAAAGGGAGATTCGAATATGATGAACTAAATAGGTTAGCTGCTTTCCTGGAATCTTTGTCAAGGCGATCTACTGTTGCCGAGGTTGCAGCAATGGTCTTTCCTGAAAGTTTGAATCTTTCAGTATTGCCAGCTGAAACAGCCAAATTGAAGCAGGATATTAAGGACCTATCCAGGAAGTATTTTGATCAACATCCAGATCAGCAGGTTTCCAGATTGAATAAAGAGAAAGAGATTTTAAACAGACTTACAGCGGCAGCAGAGAAACAGATTGACAAAATAGAAGAAGAAACCAGGCTGGCCGAAAAAAATTACCAGGATTATAAAAGTTTGCTGGAAAGTGGAGCTGCTTCGAGTGTAGAAGCTGATGCAGCTCAGGCTACCTTATTGCGCCTCCAGGCGACGTTGGAATCTCACAAAGCAGAACTTATTAGGTATGAACTTGATCATTCTGGCCTTGACACCCAAATTGAATTATTAAGACATGAGGTAGAAGAAGCTTTATGGCAGGAATTTGGAGCAGTGCATAGAAGAAGTGCTGACATTTATGGGATGGTCCAGGATTGGTTGAACAAGAATGTAGTTTACGCACCCGTGGGAGGAAAAGTCGTTTTTCCTGAACGCCTCTTAGAAGGGCAATCCGTTAGCTCCGGAGCCACTTTATTGTCTATAATCATTTCCGGACCAGGGGAGAAACTGCAAGCTACGGGTCAATTAGCAGGGGAAGGGACCGGAAAGGTGGAACCGGGTATGAATGTTCATCTTCGTTTGCAGGCCTATCCTTATAAAGAGTATGGAGAGTTGCCCGGAAAGGTGGAGAAAATAGGCGGGGTATCTGCTTCAGGGTTTTTCGAGATCATCATTGATTTTCCCAATGACTGGAAGGATGACAGGAATGTTGAAAAAATGGAATTCAAACCGGGTATGGTAGGCATTGCCAGAGTTATTACGGAAGACAGGTCGTTACTGGAGAGGTTTTTGGAAATTTTTCAGGTTTAATTTTGTTTGAATCATAAACTTAACCTCAAAGGCGCAAGGAAGCGCAAGGTTCACAATGAATTTTGATGATTTATGATTACTTAAATTTTTTCGTTCAAATATTAACTCAAACTATATTGGAGGCTATTGGTACCTCAAGACTCTTCATTTGTGGCATCCCATTCCAGGATCATTCGTGTACCTGCCTTACTGCGGTCAGCAGGCAAGTTCGTGGCTCTTAACCCTCAAAAATTTATTTTCACAGAATACTTTTTTTTTCAGCAAAATAGATTTACCTTTGCAGCCGATTTTAACTTAAACAAACTCAATTAACATGTTCGCAATCGTAACAATAGCTGGTCAGCAGTTCAAAGTTGAGGAAGGGCAGGAGCTTTTCGTCCACCAGCTTGAAGCCCAGGATGGCGATAACGTCAGTTTCGACCAGGTACTCCTGATCGACAATGGCGGGAAAGTCCAGGTAGGCACGCCGGTATTGAACGCTAAGGTAAATGCTACTGTTCTTGGCCATCAGAAAGGAGACAAAGTTGTTGTCTTCAAAAAGAAAAGACGTAAAGGCTACAAAGTGAAAAATGGTCACAGACAGTCTTTCACCAAAATTAAAATTGATAGCATAGCCGGATAAACGCCGGTCCATTATTAATCCAAAAATTAGAAAGAAATGGCACATAAGAAAGGTGTAGGTAGTACGGATAATGGCCGCGATAGTAATTCGAAACGGCTTGGAGTAAAATTATTCGGTGGTCAGCTCGCTATCGCCGGAAACATCATCGTTCGCCAGAGAGGAACAAAATTCCACCCAGGTGACAATGTATACATGGGTAAAGACTTTACCCTGCACGCAGAGGTAGATGGTACAGTTTCCTTCAGAAGACGTCGTAAGAACAGAATGTACGTTAGCATCGTTCCTTTTGACGTTGTTGAAGAGACTATCGCCAAACCAGCTCCTAAGAAAAAAGCTGAGAAGCCTGCTGCTCCTGTAGTAGAGGAAGCTCCTGTAGCTGCTGAAGCTCCTGCAGTTGAAGAGCCAAAGAAGGAGAAAGCTCCTAAGGCTAAGGCTGAGAAAAAGGAAGAGGCTCCTAAGAAAGAAAAGAAAGCTCCTGCCAAGAAAAAGGCAGCTGCAGCTAAAATAGAATTGCCTTCAGGTAAGAAGATCAAAAAAGATGATCTGAAAATGGTAGAAGGTGTAGGTCCTAAGATCGAAGGATTGCTCCAGGAAGGTGGAATCAACACCTGGGAAGAGCTCGCAAATGCTCCTGAAGAAAAAGTTCAGGCTATCCTTGATGCTGCCGGTCCTCGTTACCGCATGCACAACCCTAAAACATGGGCTAAGCAGGCGAAACTGGCACACGAAGAAAAATGGGAAGAACTGGAAGCATTCCAGGACAGACTCATCGGTGGTCGTGAACCAGAAGACATTAAAGAGTAAAACAATAGTTTTAGTTTTCATAGCTTTTTGAAGGCCCCGACCTATGGTCAGGGCCTTTTTTATTAGAATCCGGAATGTCCAATTTTGAACCGCAAAATGTAAATTGATAGAGGTCTGGGAGTTTTAATTCCATATAACTGTCAGTAAATTGCCCAAATGGTGCCTTTAGGTACCTAATCCAGGTAACTCCCGGCATGAACCTGTTCTGTATTGGTGCTGTAGGTACCAAATGACTTTTGTGGCAACATCTCTTTTTCCTGGAAAATAGATTTCGTACCTGCATGCAGCAGGCAGGCCTAAAGGAACGAGGTTTTCCTGGCTCACAGCAGTTTACAGATATGGGAACCCTAATGGGGTCTGGGTTTTTTGCTAACTCATTTATGTGGGTTTTTTTACAAATCAAACCCTCTCCTCAGGTTTCATTCGCTTCAACTTCCTTTTCCTTTGCCGCAACTTCCTTTTATCCTCTTTCCGTTGTTGACGAAGCTCTTTTCTACTTGCTCTCATCGCACGAACAGCATTCCTTTTTGATCCAGGTTTTCCTTCTGTTGAATTCATCAACAAAACAATCCCAACGATCAGGGCAATACCGCAACCACAAGTAAGTACGATACAGGTATTTCCGCAGGTTTCAGCTTCATTGGCATTGTCCGAAGTACAACAAGGCTCCGATCCACCACAATCACATACATTGCAACCGCAAACCGGGTCTTTCTTTTTATATACTATTTCTGAAAAAGGATAAGCCGTTTTTATTTTGGGAATGATAAAGGCCATAGAAGCCAATGTGTAATATTGCAACCGCTTTTCAATGGAAGAAATAATTTTTGCAAATTCAACAGCTTGCTGCCACCTTCTTGTTAATCGAACTTCAAGAAGTTTTAAACTTGGGTTGTTTTGAGCAAAATTGTGATCTTTAACATGTGTTTCAATTTTGTGGAAAGCTGCCTGAACCCTGATGAAAAGATTGGATTCCAGTCTTGCCGAAAATTGCCGCTTCAGGTCATCTGTAATAGGCAGATCTTGTAAGGCTTTCAATGTTTTTCCCTTTAGCATATCAAAATGTTCCTCCATTTTTTGGATGGACTTACTTTCGGGGAAATTTCCAGAAATGACTTGCAGGCCGTTAAATGCTTTTTGTTTTTTATCACGAATGAAATCCTCGCAAGCATCGAGCCAGTAGATAATTTTTCCGAATTGCCTGCCGAGGTCTTCCATGACTGCAGATGCCTCCTTGTTTTTCATTATTTCAGCCCCAATTTTAAAAAAATGAGCTGTTACCTCAGCAGTAGGTTCCGAGTAAAAATTGAATTCAGCTGAGAGTTTTCCCTTTTCTCTGATTTGTTGTTCATTCAACCAGGATTGAATAAGCTTAGGGTTTACTCCCCATTTAGTAAGTTTATCCCAGCCTTTTGAAACAGGTTTGCTGAAAAGAAAATCCGGAATTTTCCAGATAGGAGATTTTTTATCCTGAAGGTTATCTTTGATTTTTATGTCAGCATAAATGACCCCCAGGGCAGCCACAAACTGGTGGGGAAGAGGAATGTTTTTTCCGGAAGGGAGTTTGAAACAATTTTTTGAACCAAAGGCTTCATCTGAAAAACTCACCTCGTTTTGACTTAATAGGGTAAGAAGTTCAGACAGAAAAACAAGATCATAATTCAGGAACATCCTTGATCCGTGACCGTATTCGGTCGCCATAACTTTACATGTTCCGCAATAGTGATTTCTTTTCCAGGATAAGTTTTGTTGGGGAGGATCGCAGCTTGTTTTACGCATTAATCCAAACATAGGTATGGGTTTTATTTAGCCACTTAAATTACCCCGATTCATGTTTAGAATCAATAGAAATTGATAGTTTGGAGGTAGCCTGCCTGCACTTGGAATTTTATATGGGTTTTGAAAAAAGTAATCAGGATCATTGAGCGAAGAACAACGTGATTCGATCGGTGAGCCGGCCATCCGGAAATAAAAACAATTTGATAGGCTAAGAAAAAGCTCACGGATCGCGTTGCGCTCAATGATCTTTTTTTACTTCTAATTAGGAAAAATTACCAAACAATAATTTTATTTGTAAAGGTGATATTAATTCGATAATTAAAACTCAATCCACCACTACAAACTTCTTCGACACCATGCGATTATCCCCTTGAAGGCTAATGGTATAAACGCCCCCGGCAAGAGGAGTTACATCCAGTTCATAGGCCTTTTCAACGAACATGCTCGGAATAAAAGACTCCTGATAAATGAGTTGTCCAACGGCATTGTGGACAAAAATGATGTGTTCTTCAAAATCAGGACTTTGATAGGTGATTTTTAAGATATCATCCGTTGGGTTTGGACTTACTTCAAAAATTTCGAGAGGACCGATATTTATGCTGCAACTTTCGAGAATGGCTTCTGCGCTGTTGGCTACATTGAGCCTTCCGCCTGTTTGAGTATAACTGGCGAGACTCGTCACCGGATCAACCCCAGTGAGCATTGCTTCCTTTACCTCCCGGGCGATATCTGCCGGATGAATCAGTGCATCAGTGGCCATCTCCGAACACAAAAGGCTATACATGAGGGCAATTGCACCGGAAAGGTGAGGAGTAGCTGCGGAATTGCTGCCAAAGGACCCATAATTGTCATTTAACCTAAGCGTATAAGAATCTTCACCCGGAACGCCCATGTCTACAGAAGTCAGTCCAAAAGCTGAATTGGAAGCTTTTTCATCATTCATAAGTGTATTGGTCACCGTTAGCAGGAAATCACTGGGACAGGTACTTGGGAAATCTCCAAAAAGGTCAACATTGTAATGTGAATTGGCGGTTGCAGCAGCCGTTAAAATACCGTGACCCCCCATTATGTCGTAAAGATCCCTGATGACGGGTTGTTCGTCACAAAATTGATTCTCAATGCCCCATGAAGCATTAGTAGCCACCACAAAAGCTCCTTCAGTTCCTCCGGAAGTATTATACCTTTCCCGCTGATCGATCACGTATTCGTAAGACTCAATAATGGAACTGATGGTTTTGGCATCGAGCAGCATCAGTTTGATATTCCAGTTGATTCCCGTCACACCAATTTCGTTATTCCCGCTCGCTCCGGCAATACCGGCAACCGAATGACCATGAGTTGCCAGGCCGTGTACATTAGTGTCATTCCGGAAATTCCAGCCTACATAATCATCGATATACCCATTGTTATCATTGTCGATACTGTCGTTTGGAATCTCGAAGTGGTTATACCATACATTGTCTTTGAGGTCTGGATGGGTAATATCAAATCCTGAATCGAGGATAGCCAGTACGATGGTATCTCCATTGACCGTCAATCCGCCAGTACTTAATTCCCACGCTTCCGGCATATCTATTTGCTCAAGGGTCCATTGTTCCGGATAATTGAGATCGTTCGGTTCCAGGCGATTATTTGTAAAGGCATCAAATTGTACATGCAGCACATCCTTGTGAGTCTTAAAAGTTTGAAGGATAGAGGCTTTTTCTGGTAAATATTCAGGTAAACTAACAAGGTGAATATTGTGTTTTTGTCCAAGCGGTTTGATATAGTAGCAAGGTTTTCTGCTGTCCATTTCAACATTAACGCTTTCGAGAAGGTTAATAATGTCAGCTCCTTCCTTCAGCCAGATTATTATTTGATGATCAACAGAATGGATTTCAGTAGCCTTTTGAGCCTGAACTGTGACGATCAAAAACAATGAAAAACAGAGCGCGTTGAGATACTTCATTAGTTCTAAAAATTTTCCCCCTTTTTGTTGATTAATTTAAGGGGCTGTAAAGATAAACGGTTTTATCATTGCAAAATGCCGTACAACTTGCGAAAAACTTGCATTTTACTGAATAAATGACCAATCTTTGCGGCTTAATTGACCAAGAACACTCGAAAAACAAGACTTCATGATCCAGGTTTTTACTGAGAACCCGATTTTATTGCTATTTGTCGTTGCCGGAATAGGTTACGGACTTGGGACCATCAAGTTTCGCGGGACGAAATTTGGGGTGGCAGCCGTTTTGTTTGTGGGATTGTTTTTTGGCGGATTAAGCCAGGATCTGCATATAGACGAGTCCATTATTTTTCTGGGTCTTGCCATGTTTGTTTATTCCATCGGGCTTTCCAGCGGACCTAGTTTTTTTGAAAGTTTTCGACAAAAAGGACTCAGGGATATTTTCTTTGTTGTGGTCATGATTGCTTTATCGGCAGGCATTGCCCTAGGCTTGCATTTTCTCTTGAATTTTTCCGCCACCACTACTTCCGGGATCTTTGCAGGTAGTACGACCAATACTCCTGCTCTGGCAGGTTTGCTGGATGTAATCAGTAATACCGGGGTAACTGAAGAAGCTGTCCTTGAGATGGGGAATAAAGCGGTAGTGGGCTACTCACTTACTTATCCAATGGGACTTATTGGAGCTATAGTTGCCATACAATTGGTGAGTAAGGTTTTTAAGATAAATTTGAAAAAGGAGGAGGAAGAATTGAAGCATGATTATCCTGTTAAGCAGGAAATTATCAAAAAAACCGTTGTGATCACCAATCCTGAATTTGTGGGGGTAACCATTCGGGATATGAAACGCGAGACCAAATGGAAGATCGTATTTGGAAGGGTTCAACGGGGCAAAACATTTGAATTGCCGAATTGGGATTCAAAATTTGACCTTCAGGATAAGGTGGTTGTGGTTGGAGATAAAGATGAAGTATTTAAAGTTGCCGAATCTTTGGGTGAAATTCTTCCTTATGATATGCCGGAACACCTTTCAGAATATGTTACCAAGCGTATTTTTATTTCCAATCCAAAAATAGCCGGTCAACGGTTGGCAGCGTTGAATTTACAGGAAAAATTCCCGGCCATGGTGGCTACCATTCGTCGGGGGGATATCGATCTACTAGCTGGTGGCAATACTGTACTGGAATTAGGTGATCAGGTGTTGTTCGTAGCCAGAAGAAGTGATGTGGATAAAATCGCAGAATTTTTTGGAGATTCTTTTGAAGGATTGTCCAAAATTAATCTGCTTTCTTTTGGCCTGGGAATGGCACTTGGATTGTTGTTCGGGATGATCAGTATTCAACTGCCCGGTGATGTAAACCTTAAATTCGGTTTCGCCGGCGGTGTGATCCTCGTGGCATTGATCCTTGGTGCATTGAGACGTACGGGGCCCATTGTGTGGACATTACCGTACAGTGCGAATTTAACGCTACGGCAAATTGGGCTTATGTTGATGTTGGCGGGGATTGGTGTTAATTCAGGTCATACCTTTGTCAGTACCATTTCCGGTGGGGGAGGAGGATTTATTATTTTGGCGGGAGGTATCATCAGCTTTTTCACAGCTATTGTTACCCTCGTAGTAGGATATAAGTTATTGAGAATTCCATTCAGCATCCTGCTGGGTATGGTAGCTACCCAACCAGCTATCCTGGATTTTGCTTTGGACAAAACCCAAAATAAATTGCCGATCCTGGGATTTACCCTGATCCTGCCGGTTTCTCTGATCTTTAAAGTGATTTTCGTCCAACTGTTGTTTGGACTATTGAGTGGTTGATTTTAACCAATGCCGCTCTTCCCTACGCCGAAAAGAACTACAAGCGAAACAAGGCCTTTAATCAAGAAAAATACACAGCCGGCAATGCCCAGCTTTTTAAGCCAGCCTACCATTCCTTGTTTTTGC
>QQUB01000910.1 GCA_008501835.1 Bacteroidota bacterium | reverse complement strand
GCTTTCCTTCACTGTTTTCCATATGGACTGTATATCTGAGAGCCTCGTATTTGATATCTTTTCGTTTGCCGTGATTCATTTGATAAGAATCCTCGATCAGGGAAGGTGAGAAGATTTCAAGAATTGTCATGTCTTCAAAATAGTTGCCGTCTTCACGGATAATTCCCAACAGCGAAGTATCCACTACAACCTGTGCATCATGAAGTACCCGGTAAAAAGGTACCTGATTCATCGTTAAACCAAATTCAACCTTCAAATGGCCTGAGGGGTCGGTGAATGGACTGGTTTCTTTTTGGCAGGAACATAGTAAAAGGCTTAATAACCCCAGAACGGAGATCATTCTCATGATGTGATTTTTTAATAAAAAATGAGGAATTTTCCAATGTTATATCAGTTACTAAAGTACGCACAATACTCGTCAATTCCTTATAGAATGGCCACAAAAAAGGAACGGGATATATTCATTTGAATACATCCCGTTTTAACCTTTAAAGCTGTAGTTTTTTATTTCCTTTCCTGCCTTTTCCGGCAATCGATAGTCCAAAAGGGATAAACAATAGTTTCGGCCTTGTCAATCCATTCCCCTTTCCATTTGTATCCTTCGTTTGAAATATCGTAGAAGGTAAGTCTGGATTTCCCTTCCATGCCATTAGGAGCTTGTTGATCCATATACAAAATAATGTCTTCTCCCTGTTTATCACCTATCCAGGTGCCAGGAGTCCACGCTTTATTGGAACTGCTAAAATAGGTAACCACCCATTTCAAGCTATCGGTATTAAACTGACGCATACTTGTTGCGTACTGTCCGTTGGCCTTCCAGGTGTCGTCCTGGATGGCGGTACCGTTGAGTATGTACTTAAAGCTCCATAACATATCAACCGTATCTTGCCAGGTACCGTCGGGGTTTCGGTTGACGCTTTTGCATTCGCACATGCCTATCATTGGAGCAAAATCTTTCAGAGACTCCTTGAATTCGGGAGAGGGTTGCCCGTAAGGATGTTTTTCGGATGCTTCATATTGGGTCATTTCACCTTGGCTCTGTGCATGGATTGTAAAGGAAATAAGGGTAAAAAGCAGGATCGTCAAATTTTTTTGGATATTCATCATCTGAAATATTTAATTGGAAGTAGTTTCAAAACAACTTCCAGGTGAAAAAATATTCGATGTGTGGCAGAATGATGATAGTGGAGAAATGCAGCGGAAAATTAGGTAAATTATTTGATTTAACAAAAGCAGAAAAGGTTTTGCCTTGGCGAGGACTTTTGGAGTGAAAGGGGAAACCTTTCCCCGATGTGGTCGGAAAACCCTTGCTTGTATTTTTGGAAAAGCTGCTAATGCCTTACCTTCGTTTAAAACAAAAAAATTCGAAAATGGAAAACGGAATATACGCTAAATTCACTACGAGTAAAGGTACCATACTCATTCGCCTTGAGCATGAAAAAGCTCCTGGAACCGTTGGTAATTTTGTAGGCCTTGCAGAAGGAACCCAGGATAACCTTCGCGTCCCGCCGGGAGAACCTTACTACGACGGACTCAGCTTTCACAGAGTAATTCCTGATTTTATGATTCAGGGCGGTTGCCCACAGGGATCAGGAATGGGAGGACCGGGTTACAACTTCAAAGATGAGTTCCATGCTGACCTTAAGCATTCCGGCCCGGGAGTATTATCTATGGCGAATGCGGGAAGGAATACCAACGGAAGCCAGTTTTTTATCACCCACCTGGAAACTCCATGGCTGGATGGCAACCATGCAGTGTTTGGTTTTGTTGTTGAAGGGCAGGAGGTCGTAGATGATATTCGCCAGGGAGATACAATGGACAAAGTGGAAATAATCAGAGTAGGGGAGGAAGCTGAAGCTTTTGATGCTGGAGCTGCTTTTGCGAAATTGGCTATGTAATTACTTATTGTAATTTCAATAAAAAAAGGTCTTTAGACAAACTTGTCTAAAGACCTTTGTAATTACAAGACTGGACTATTGAAAAATTTTACTTCTTTACGCTGTTAGCTTATTTCCCTACCACCAGGCGCTTAGTCGTTTTTTGACCATCAGCATCAAAGGTGTAAAAATATAAACCGTCTGTCAGGTTACTCACATCAAGGTCAAAGGTATTGGCACCCTTATCAACATTTTTGAAGCTAAGGTCTTTGACAATCTTACCGGAGGCATCCTGCAAAGTGATTTTTACTAGTTTGGTATGTTCTGGCAAGTCTGCCGTGATCTTGGTGACTCCGTTTGCCGGGTTCGGATAGTTTTGCAATGAGAAAACATCCTTTCCTGTATTCAATGATTTATCAAAATCAACATTTTCTTCCGGCTGAGGAGGCAAAGTACCGTCCCAAAGAACAAATTCTACCGCTAATTTACCATGTCCGTGACGGGCTCCATGACGTCCGTGTTTTTGACCATGGCCTTCTTTGCCTTTAGACATTTTGTCTCTTTTTTCCTTTCTGTCTTCGGGAGACATGCCTTCCTTACCCTGCATTCTTTTTCCACCTTCATGTCCCGGACGGAAATGTCTTTGAGGCACCAGACCAAACAACCCAATGCGAGGACTTCTTTTTCTTTTAGCACCTTCCTGAGCTCCCGTTTCTTCCTTTTTATTTTCAGGAACATATTTTTGGATGATGGCTTTCTGATCCTTTACCCAACTCTCATAGGAGGGTTTTAAGGCTTCAAGGCTTTCTTTGACAGCATCCTGCTTCTTTTCCATAACAGCCTTCATA
>QQUB01000850.1 GCA_008501835.1 Bacteroidota bacterium | reverse complement strand
ATTAAAGGATATGTGAACTCCGGTATTGGAACAACCGGTACCACTGATAATGACCAGGTCCGGATTGTTATCGGAGGCAATAATCTCCCACGGAATCATTGTGGATGGAAGAGAGGCTGTCGATTTGGTCCAGTTGGTTCCTCCATTTTCCGAATAAAAAAAGGTGGCATCTTCTGTAGCCACGTAAATTCTGTTTTCATCACTCATGGCAACTCCAATGGCCTTTATGACGGAACTTCCTGAATTTGAATTGGCCATGAAGTCAAAACTGAATTGGGAAGGATTAAAGGTTATGCCGGACGAAATATTGACGTCCATTTCAATAAGATAACTTCCATTGCCGCCCGCGAGGTTGCCTCCCGCCATATAGGCTTTGTTATCTGAAAAGTTGGGCGTTGCCACCATGGGATTGATCCAACCAGGTTTGTTATTGCCGGGAATTGTATACCAGGATTTATAACTTGAGGTCCGATCCGGTACACAGGCAAACTGACCATTTTGTATCATACTGTAATAAGACAGGTCATTGTTAAAAAACGATCCGATCATACCATCTCCTGTAGTTGTATTCATGGTAGCCAGGGAGTTATAATTTTGTTGACTATTTCCATCATAAACAAAAGTTCCTTTATCCTGTGCACCACAATAGAGGAAACCATCGCCGGCAGTGGTCTGATCATAAAGAGTGGTTACATTCAGGGAGTTCCAGGCAAGATTTTGAGTGGTATGGAAATTGTCATAAGTGATATGGATACCTGCATGATTGCAAATGATTATGAAGGGTGTTCCGTCAGATTTTTCAAAATAATCCAGATTCATAATATCTACATGCATGGAGTCCTTACTGTTGCTGTAATACTCCCACCAATTTGTATACTGCTCCTCCCAGTTGATCAGGTCTGTGGTTTTATTTAATTGGAAACTACCAACATATAGATTGTCATTGTCAGGATCCGCCAGCCAGCCTTTCACCCAAACATTATCAGATGCAGTGCTCAAATAGCTCCAGGTTGATCCATCGACGGTTTTAAATACTTCATTGGTATTATCATGGCAAATGAACAGGTCATAACTGTTGGAGGCGCTTTCAAACCTACCGGAGACATGGATCCCGCCATTGGTGATGCCCTGGTTGGCATAAGAAACGGATGAAGAAATTTGCGTTGTGTTAGAGCCAAAATTGTGGACCAGGGTAAAATACTCTTTTGCCACGTTATCCACAACAAACATGGAATCCGAATCATATGGTTTCCACATGTCCATGGTCTCGGATCCATACCCTACGGGAGTCTCCAGCACCTGGGTATAGGTAGCACCTTTATCGGTACTTCTGTAAATCTGCATCAATTGCCCCCAGGGAGAACCCGACCAGGTATGCACCAAATAATACAAGGTTTTTTGATTACTCAAGGCAAATAGTCGCCTTCCTGCACCCCAGTGATCATAAAAGTCAAAGCCTGTTCCTTTGGTCCAGGTTTGTCCTTCGTCATCTGAATACCTGATTTCTTTGTCCTCCGTTCCGGAGCCATAGGTAGCGAAGATTCTCGTACCTGCTCCATGTGGCAAAACTTTTATAAAATTAGTCTTGAACTGAATGTCGTCGTTCAATAAAATCCAGTCATTACCTGCTGGAGTACCTGTCCAGAGATGACCAACCGTAGAAATAGCATAAAACCTGTCTAAACTTGGAACATAATCAATTACTCTGATATCCCCGGCCTCATTCGTTGGCCCTCTTTCGTGCCAAATGGCTTCAATATTTCCCGCTGCGAATTGTTCTGAGGTAACCCTGAAATCAGGTTGGCGCTTCCTGTTCTGTTTTATCTCATAATGTTTCTCCCAGTTTAAATGACGGATAGAGTCAATATTTAACCCCTCTTCAGCATAGTATAGTTTATCCAAAAAGACCTGTTTAAGCGAATCCCTGAGTGGATCATCTTCATCTCCGGGACCTGGGGATGGGGTAGCGGGTCTGTATTCAACGAAACTGGAATGTTCGGTACAGGCTGTCAAAAGCAGGGAAAGGCATAGGAGGCTACTCAGTAAATATTTCATATGAGAATTATTTTAGTCATAATAAACTACATGATGACTCAGGGATTCTCCGGCTTTTTCAATGATCCGGAAACCGGGCTTTTTATGATCCACCGAAAATTCGACGGTTTCCTGACTGATCTGGAAGTAGGTCGATGGTGTGATATTGATTTCCAGGTTTTTAAATCTTACGGTCCTTTCTACGTGGTAGTGACCTGTGAATATGGTCAGGTTATGATTATGTCCCAGAAGTACTTGTTTGATTTCCTCACGGCTTTTGAAGGCATGTTTGTTGTCCATATATGGCACACCGCACAGGATAGGAGGGTGGTGCATAAAAATGATGAGATCCTTTTGGTTATTTTGCAATTGATTTTTCAGCCATTGTAACTGAGTTAACTGCATTGTAGCAGGTCCTGTATCCAGGAAAATGATGTTTTCCCCTTTGACTTCCCTGGTAAAATACAACCCGTCGGGTTTGATATCCTTTTCGACATCAAAAACCTGTCTCATCAATTCAATGTCGTCATGATTTCCGGGAATAACCTCCCATGGAACGGTGATTTGTTCCATTTGGCCGGCCATCCATTCATAAATGGGTAATTCAGGGGCCTTGTAACAAATATCTCCGGAAATAACCAAAGCATCTGGTTGGAGGTCTTCAACTAATTCGAGGGCTTTCAAAAAATTGGCACGTACATCTATTCCACGAGTATCTTCTCCTTCACGACCCAAATGCAGGTCGGTCAATTGTATTAATTTCATATCCATTAATTAAAGCCCTCCTCAAACCGAATGAAAATATTTCAGTTTAAGGAGGGCTTCGTACTTTTTATTTGCAGCTGGTTTAGGTCAGCCTATTTCTTTTCCGTGGTGGTACCACCCGAACTTCTGATGCTCACAATTTTCTTAAGTATATCAAACCAAAATGGTGCACCAAGGGAAATTGCCAAAGCGGTAATGATCCATCCAAGAGCTTTGGTGAGCCAGTCGTAAACAGTGATCTTTTCGAAATCAACATTTTTCCAGCCAAGTCCTAATGGTGATTTAATGGTGTTCAGATTGTTTTCAAGAAGGGCGTTGAGTTCGGTGGAAGCTTCCTCAAAACTCATATTTTGTTTTACAATACTGGCGCTGTCAGGCTTTGCTGCCATCTCCTCGGCCATGGCCACAACCTGTGCCAGGGTTTCCGGATCGGATTCCAGCCGTTCATAAATGGCCAGTGTATCTGCGTTCAGAATGATGGCCATAACCAGGCCAACATATATCAGGATCTTTTTGGCTTGCCTTTTATACCAGCCGGTAGCCCTGTCCATAACAGAATCATACCAGGTTTCCACATTTTCCTTAAATCCTTCCAGTTTGCCGTCTGCATCCCGGACAAGTTGGTTGAGTACATTCCTGAGGTCTGCATTTTCAATGTTGTTGATCTCTTTGATAACATCTTGTTCTGAAATTTTTTCATCTCCAAGAATAATGTCAAAAAGGATCGATTGAAAGGACTTAGCACTCAGGTAGGAAGGTGGATTGGTGGTTTTATTACTGTATTTATGCGAAAGTTGACGGAAAAGCGCATTGTTCTTGAATTTTTCAAGGAAGGATTCATCTTCTGTGGTTCCGTCATCCTTAAGGCCCACTAGCATATTCCCTAATGCTTTTTTCAGGTTTTTCCCACGCAAATGCATAAATGCGGCAATGAGCTCCATAATGGTGGTGGCCAGGAGGCTCAATACAAGGAGTACAAATACTACTCCCAGAATTACAGTTAGGATTTTCATGTCAAAGGTTTTAAGTATGTGAACCTTAAAAGTAAGGAGAAAATTTTTTTCAAAGGTGTTTTACCGGAAAATTATATGCCTAATTTCCTCAGTATATTTTTATGGATTCCTGTTAAAACGTATTGGAACAACGCTGTTTTTCCCGGATTTGCAGCTTTTGGAACTTATATTTTCCCTTTCAATTACGAATACTAAGCAAATCCTTACGAATAATCGTTTGCCCCTGACTTGCCCTGGGTTTTACTGCAAATTTGTGGTGTAATCAACGACAACAATTTGACCATTTTTTAATCATTATTTGCCAAGGTCAACTCTTAAACCAAAGCCCCTGCTAATCAGGTATCGGAAAGTTGGATAATTGGATGTATGGATGACTGAAATCAATTATCCAGTTTTCCAACAATCCGCTTGAGGGCGCCAGGGTTTTGGGAAAATTGAAGAAAATAAAATTAAATATTAAGGTATCCAATAAAAAAAATTACCATGAAAACCTGCTTTTTAATCATCGTCATGCTTTTCGGAAATATGCTTTTCGCCAATACTGTGGACTATTCCCAGCCTAACCCAAACCAAAATGTGGTCATTTCCACTAACGGACTTAACCTGCGTGCTCAACCGAATCTCCACTCCAAAAAACTGATCGCTGTTCCTTACGGAGAAGAGGTTGAGATCATCGATACTGTCTTTTACGGTCAAGAGACCATCGGTACCCATACCTTCTTTTACGGAGGCAATCAGGCCATTACCAATGTGCCAATAACCGGTCACTGGGTAAAAGTGAGCTATTCCGGAATGGAGGGATATATGTTCAATTCATTCCTGGGTGCAAAAAATACATTACTCGAAAGACCAACACAAACATCCGATTATACCATTGTCCTTCCGGAGATGCAGGAGTGCAGCAATGTGGTCAACTACAATCCGGATTGGCATTGGTATGGCCTTTATAACCTGGATGGTAAACCGGCATTAAAGAAAGTGGAACTCAGTTTTTTCATTACCTATTACGATAATGGCGCCTGGTTATGCACCAGCACGGATGATAACAAAAACCTGAAACTGGTCATCGGCAGCAAAATGCCCATGAATGCCGGAATGCTCAATGGTGCTATGTACACTTACTCTGAAGACAACAACAGCTTTTTCAATTGGAGTGAAGCCGGAAATTTTATCAATGACCCCTTGCTGCAGGAAAATGGTTTGGAAATCAGGGATTCTTTTGAAGAAGGTACCTGGATGGAAACTGACCTGGTATACACCCATGGCCGGCTTGAACAGATTCTCAATTCTGAGGAAGAGTTTCCATCTGGAATCCTTTGCCGAGCCGACCTTGATGGAGACAGGAAGGATGATTATTTGCTCTACTTCGGAGAATTCTATGCAGAATTAAAGTTATTCCTCAGTTCAACTGCCGATAAAGGCAACGGAGAGTTACTCCACTACGAAACCAGCTTCTATTTCCCCGATTGTTATTGAAACCGTAGCGCAGCCTTTAGTCTGCCGACTGAATAAACATTAAAAATCACCCAATAGAAACCCAGACTTCCGTCTGTTGGCCTTCCAAAAAACTAATGAAACTACAAATCAGATCGAACCTTTTCAGGAAAGATGAAAAAGCAAAAGGTTCCTTCTGGTTTGCATGGATAAAATTTGTAAACGCTTATCTGACGTAGCTCATGAAAAATAACATTGTTCTTTGGACACTAGTAATTAATGGTTATTTGATATTGGTCTTCTTAATAATAAAACTTGTTAAAGCAAGGCTTGCTAATGGTCATCCCCTGGTGAGAATTATTTCTTTATCATTTATTTACGCTTTGTTCCTTGGTGTCGGGATAGTTGGTTCAGGAGGCGATCCTGGATTTGGATTCCCTGCTCCCAATATAGTCGCCATAATCCTAATGCTTACGATCGGATACTTTAATGGGGTAATAAACGGGATAGTATTGATCATTATCTGGTGGGGGATCCTATTCATTTCTATGTTTATCGGATCTTTTATACCGTCAAATTATCAAAATATGGTCAATCCTAAAAATTAGAAAAACTACTTATGAAAGCCTACTTGTTCTTTATTCCATTACAAGCTCTCGGTTAACCCTCAATCTTGGGCGGTCCATCTACAATCCCATGTTCGCAAATTTTTTTTGTCTTTGATGAAAACCAGATAGCAATGAAAAAACTAAAAAATCTGCACTTGTTTGTACTTGCTTTTTTCTTTTTAGGAGTAACAAACTTAAAAGCCCAGGGAAATGAATTGAGGTACGTATGGGCAAAATCTGGATTGATTATTCGTGATGCACCTTCTATTGAAGGGAAGCGAGTTGGGAAATTGGCTTATGGAGATTCCATTAGGTTAGTAAAGGTTACAGGTAAGAGCTACTCTGTTAAAATGATGGAAACCAATAAATCTTTTGAAGAATATCACCACAAAGAATTTCGTCTGAGAGGGAATTGGGTTCAAATAAATTGGCAAGGTCAAGTGGGTTTTATTTTTGACGGTTATTTATCAAAATTCCCTGCACTTCGGTTCAGGAACCAATACGATTTAGAATCCATAGAAAATTGGGCAACCAGAGAGTTTGGAATATTTGGAGAAGAAAGAAGCAAAAGAGATCCTAATTCAGATTATCATAAGTCGCTGCTGGTTTTTAAAAATGGTATCATTTACTCTTCAGAAGGAAGCACAGGGTGGTCTTCAACACAACTGGTTTTTCCAGGTGGAAGTATTAACGAAGGATTCTTATTATACGATTTACAAAACAGGTTGACAGAAAGACTAAATAATGGAGAAAGTGTATTTCAATTCTTCAAAATTCAAACCGATTATTCAATAAAATTTTACGACGATACTTTTGAGACAGAGGTAACCCAAATCGGTGGAATTCTCTTGATAACTTCAGATGGAGGCTGTTGAAGCTTAAAACATGTATAAATGAAAATGAGATCGAAAAAGAAGCTTTCCAATTTCGTTTTGGTTTTGATCGTAATGTTTCCATTGCTTTTGAAAAGTCAAAATGTAGAGTGTGAATTTAGGGATTCTATTTATTGGGTGACCAATAATTATTGTCAGGACTTTGGAGATTCGTTATCAATCGAGAAATTCTCCGAATTTCTCAAAAACTTTGAACAAGGAAATCATCATCCCGATTTTGGAGTGGATTCTATTTTACCAAGGTATTATTTTCCAGTGGTTGATTTTGGTGACGTATTGTATATCGGGAGATTTCTTGATGAGGGAGAATATTTATCTATTACCCTTTATTCAATTCTTAAAAAAGAATGCAAACTAATAGATAAATTCATTTTGGCTGAAGTAACTGCCTGGGAAAATGGATATAGAGAAGCCTTTTGTATTATTAAAAGCAAACACGAATTTATCTGTCATAAAAAATTTGGAAGTAAAGATTGGGGGGATGGAAAATTATGGTCAAAAACAGAAAAAATCACTTTGGTGAATCTAACGCCTGAGGGAGAATTCAAAACGGAAGTTTTAAATAAAAGAATATACTATACTAGTAATGAATATTAACCCTATTCCGTTTGTCGTTCACCGTCTGCCGTTCACCGTAGGTCGTTCACCGTAAGCCGTCCACCGTATGTCGTCAACCCTAAAAAAATAACTGTATTTACTCGCTCTATTCGGCCGGTCTGCCACCTTTGCATTTAACCTTAATTTTTAGTACATTGAGGATTAAATGCAACCGGTTGGCAGGTCGGCTCTTTCTTTATTTAGAATCAATATAAATAAGCATCTCACAGTTCGCTTTCCACTTCAAAATATGTTACAGAACATAAAAAATATGTATACTTGTTCATATTTTAATATGTTGCTATTTTTTAGAAGTATTGCAGGTATCCGCAACGAACACCCAACAAAGTATTGGCTGAAATTCAGACCATAAAATTTCTGCAATACCAAACACAAAATATTTTTTAAACATGAAGTACGGTTTTGTTATTGACAATCGAAAATGCATTGGTTGTCATGCATGTACCACCGCTTGTAAGTCAGAGCATGACGTAGCGGTTGGTGTAAACAGAACGTGGGTCAAGTACATTGAAAAAGGCACATTTCCGGATTCGAGAAGACTATTTTCCGTAATGCGCTGTAACCATTGTACAGACGCACCCTGTGTAGAGATTTGCCCCGTCGAATCTCTTTTTATCCGCGATGACGGTATCGTGGATTTTGACAATAGAAGATGTATAGCCTGTAAGTCCTGTACGCAGGCTTGCCCTTATGATGCATTATACATCGACCCGAAAACCCACACGGCCGCCAAGTGTAATTACTGTGCGCACCGCGTGGATATCGGATTAGAGCCAGCTTGTGTAAATGTTTGTCCGGAACATGCTATTATTTCCGGGGATATGGAAAATCCTGAAACGGAAATTGCACAACTACTTGCCAGACAACAGGTTTCTGTCCGTAAAGGTGAAAAAGGAACCAATCCTAATCTTTTCTACATCGACGGTGATCAGGCATCCCTCCAGCCTAGTGCAGCTATAGATGACGTATCCATGTGGAGTGCACAAACCCTCGGAGTAGGACATTATGCCAAAGAAGCCGAAAAAATGGCCTTTACCAATCCTGACGTTATCGATGCTATTCAGCAAAGTAATGATGAGAACATTGACAGCGGCAGCACCTTGCTCGATGTGATGCGAGGTAAACCAAGAAGAGCTTATCAGGCCCCTAACAAAGGTATTCTCTGGGGCTGGGAAGTTTCCGGATATGTTTGGACAAAAGCAATCTCTGCCGGTTCCTTCCTCGTTTTATTCCTGGCAACTTTATTTGGAAAAGATTTCAGTGACACTACCTATTGGTGGACATTAGGTTTGGCATTATTCTTCCTCACCGCAACCGGCGCATTGCTGGTAATGGACCTGGATCAGCCAAAACGTTTCCTCAATGTTATTTTCAGACCACAATGGAAATCATGGTTGGTTAAAGGAGGTTACTCAATCACAGCATATGGCGGATTGATCACCTTGTTAGGTGTTTTGAAATATTTCGAAGTTGATGCCTTCCATACTCCGTTAATGTGGCTGACAGCTATCATCGGTGTAGTAGTTGCCATTTATACTGCCTTCCTGTTTGCCCAGGCAAAAGGTCGTGATTTTTGGCAAAGTCCGGCACTTGTGATCCATATGTTGGTACACAGCTTTATGGCAGGAGCCGCAGCTTTTGGTATCCTCAGTCTTTTTGCAGACAGCCACGCTTCCTGGATGGACTTCCTGAAAGTAGTACTCGTTACAGGTATTTTGGTGAACTTTTTCACCATCCTCGTGGAGATCAATATTACACATCCGACATCAGATGCTAAGCGTACTGTTAAGATGATCACCAAAGGCATGTACAAAAACATGTTCTGGGGTGGCGTAATGATCTTTGGAAATATCATTCCATTGCTGATGTTGTTCTTTGTCGATCTTACTCCGGTTACAATGGCCATTGCCAGTGCGATTGTTTTGATTGGCATTTATTTGACTGAGAAAATCTGGGTGGAAGCACCGCAACGCATTTCGCTTTCATAAGTGCAATGCGAAAATAGGGTACAAGTACCCTGTCAATAGACAAATTTCAACTTACAATAGACAACGATTAAATAAGTTCGATTTTAAAAGCCAAATGAAAAATGATGTTTGAAAGAAAACAACCGAGTTACGATCTTGAAGAAAGGACTTTTGAATTTGCAAAAAATGTTAGGCTTATTATTAAGAATTTGAATAAAACGATTGCAAATCAAGAGGATATGAGGCAACTAGTACGTTCTTCGGGTTCAGTAGGAGCGAATTATATAGAGTCAGTAGAATCTTTGAGTAAAAAAGACAAATTGATGCGTTTGAAAATAGTTCGTAAAGAAGCTAAAGAAAGTTTTTACTGGCTTCGCCTGATAAAGGAAACAAATGATTCTGATGAAGATCTTTTCAAAAATTGGAATTACCTAATGGATGAAGTTGATCAATTAAAAAGAATTTTTTCCAAAATGATTCTCAAGATGGAAAACCCTGATTGAATTTGAAAATTGAAACTTGTTTTTTGATTATTTAATTTTTGAAAAAAATTACCATGGGTCATAAGAAACCTTCATTTATAGAAAAAATAGCTGAAAAGCTTAAAATCATCCCTGATCTGCATGATGATTGGGGAGCCCCGACCGACCGGTTGACGGAGGAGGGGCAACTGACCAACTTTCCGCCGCCAGAGCAGTGGAATGATTGGGTAGAATACGAAGCCAAATCATGGCCGCTTCGTGAGAAAAAACATTATTCCATCGTACCGACAACCTGTTTCAACTGTGAGTCAGCTTGCGGTCTGACGGCATTTATCGATAAGGAAACCAATAAGATCCGTAAACTGGAAGGAAATCCCTACCATCCGGGAAGCCGTGGTCGTAACTGCGCCAAAGGGCCTGCTACGATCAATCAGTTAACTGACCCGGATCGTATTCTATATCCATTAAAGCGAAAAGGAAACCGCGGAGATGGTGAATGGGAACGCATTTCCTGGGATCAGGCACTTGATGAGATCGCTGCTAAGATCCGTAAGGCCCTCAAGGAAGGGCGTCAGAATGAGGTGGCCTATCATGTCGGTCGTCCCGGCCACGAAGGATACACCAACCGTGTATTGCAGGCCTGGGGAATAGACGGACACAATAGTCATACCAATATCTGTTCGGCAGGAGCACGTACAGGATACGCACTCTGGTACGGCCACGACCGGCCGTCTCCGGATCATACCAATGCAAAGGTAATTTTGCTGATTTCTGCCCACCTCGAGTCCGGGCACTATTTCAATCCGCACGCTCAGCGTATTATCGAGGGTAAAATGAAAGGTGCCAAACTCGTAACTATGGACCCTCGTTTGTCCAATACAGCGAGTATGTCAGATTATTGGTTGCCAACCTACCCGGGCTCAGAAGTAGCCATAATCTTTGCCTGGATCAAGATCATTCTTGAGAATGGCTGGTACAATCGCGAGTACATGGAAAAATGGGTGAACTGGAACGAATATCTCGAAAAGGTTCATCCTGATGCAGAGCGTACTTTTGATTCCTTCATCGAAAGGATGATTGAAGAATATAAAGAGTTTACCCCTGAATTTGCAGC
>QQUB01000703.1 GCA_008501835.1 Bacteroidota bacterium | reverse complement strand
TTTTGTTGGCATAAGAATGCACTCTTCTGGTAATGCTTTCTTCATTTGCATCGTACCCAACAAGGATATCAAAGACGTAGTCACTATTTTTGGATCCATAATTTTCGATGATATCCAGGGCTTCCTGTAGGAGAGGTTTACCGGTTTTGAGAGCAACACCGGTTTTGTTTCTGGCGTAGTACCAACGTCCATTTCTGATATCCTTGTGTTTCATCTGAGCTATATCGATCAAGTTTACACCAACATTATAGAACGAGAAAAACCAAATGGCCATATACTTCTTTTCCAGTGGAGTCAGATAAGAAATGTTTTTTAAAGCAATTAATTGATCCAGGGTAAGATCCTTGATTCTATTACTACGGTTTTTAATCTTTTTTAAGTGAGAGAAAGTATAGCCATAGGGATTAGTATAGGGGTTTTTGAAAGGGTTATTCTTAAAATCTACGTATCTCTTTTGGACTGCTTTGTTATAAATAGACCTTAAGTGTACCATGTAATTATAGCATTTCACTCCTCTCGAAGTAAAATAATCTTCAAACTGTCTTAGCCACATTTCATCAAATTCGTGGAAGGTAATGTCACTGGGCGAGACCTTAAGAACAGAGACACCCGTATACTTATAATAGTCTCCCGATTGAATTTGTCCTTTCTTATAAAATTCCTGAGCAACCAGTTGGCAAAATTCTGCTACTTTCACCTCTACCCTATTTTCCGCCCGCATGAGCTCGGTAAATTTTTGGAGACTGAAAGGTTTGTCGATAAAATGCTCTTCTTTTATTTTGTTGGCTTTTTCCCGATACTCATCCAGTTTGGCATTTTTCTCGGCTCTCCCATGAACCCCTCTTTTAAATTGGTGAGCATCGAAATCCCATTGTTCGATAGTTGCAGACATTCCTAAACGTTTACGCCTCACTTTTCTATCCCAAGTTATTTGTAAAACTATGGGATAAGAGTTATCTTTGCGCCTCACAGATGAAGATTTGTGTAATCTAATGACAAACGAAACTGACATACAAATACATTTTTAGATGAATAAATAATGTTATTTGTTTTGTCAGTATGCGAAATACCGGAGAAAAAACAAGGCGGAATGGATTCAAAATCCAGTTCTGGCAACAGAGTGCGGGTTCGATTCCCGCCTTCGGTACAACACAGACCCAATACATTTTTTTGTATTGGGTCTTTTTTTTTACCCAAAACCCTATGAAAAAACGAAAGCGTTATCTAATGGTCTCATAGAGACCAAATCCCGGTAACAAGGTACGAAGTGCCTTGGAGCCAGAAGAAAAGGCAGCGTGCTGTAGGTACGCAATAAGACTCCCGGTCAAGAATAGTATAGCAAGAGTTAGAGCATTCCTTCGACAAGGTATCGCCTTTCCTTACACAGAGCCCCGCAAAGGCAAAACCTTGAATGCATTATTTTTCTCCCCTGGCATCACACAAAAAAAGAATCCTGCACCGTCTCAAAGGCTAGTTTCAGGTCTGAATGATCGACATAAAAGATCATTTCCGTACAGGTGGATGCAACTTCGATCAAATTGACATTTTGCAAGCTGAGTTTGTGCATTACAGAGGCCATCACTCCAGGGATCGACAAATATTTTGGGTCAAACTGAACAGCAATTGCTGACAATTCCATATGGGCGAATTTAGGAATGGGAGTTTCTGAATTTTCAATAAATGATCTTTTGGAAATAATCGTTACTTCAAACGTAGTTTCAGACAAAACAAAATACACATTCTCAGCCATAGCCTTGTTGTGCAATTGTTGAATTTTTTGGTGGGTTGATGGCGTTTTGTTAAAACTCAGCGTACACAACTCCGTAACCATACTCAAACGATTTATTCTGAATTGTTGCTTGTCAAATTTTCGAATGGTTTTTTGCTGTAGCCTGGAAAGCGCCATGGTTATGGTTGAAGTCTTGACTGATTGACCTATCTGGGTTTCCAGCAGGGGTTGTACGTATTTGGCAAACTGTGATAAATTTAACAATCTGTTAGACATATAAAAAGCCAACTGTGGGTCATTTTCAATCATTTTATCCAAAACTTCGGACATTCGCATAAGTCAAAGTGTTATATTTATAACACAAAGATAATTAAACACCCATTGCCTTCAAAATACCTCTACATTTGCGGCTTGAAATAAATGACAAAACGATGAAAGTTTTAAAATTTGGAGGAACCTCCATGGGTAGTACAGATTCACTGCAAAAAGTGGCTGCTATTCTTAAGGATAATTATTCCAATGGTGAGCAAATTGTTGTTGTTTGTTCAGCAATGAGCCAGGTGACCAACAAACTGATCTCAATGGGCCAGTTGGCAGAACAAGACAGATTGCAGGAAGCAATGACTTTGTTCAATGAAATCCGGGAAAAACACATTGCATCAGCCAAAGAACTCGATACTGAACAAAGTTTTGACTCAGTAAGTAAACCATTATTCCAGGAGCTGGAAAAACTGATACAGGGAATTGGTTTGATCCATGAACTATCAGCAAGAAGTGTGGCATATCTGTTGAGTTTTGGAGAAAGGTTATCCACCAGATTGCTGACGGCCTTTTTACAAAAAACAGGATTGCCGACCACTCAATTCGATTCTACCTTTATTAAAACCACTGGTATTAATTATGAGGAAGATGAAGTAAATTGGGAAACAACAAAGCTTTTGGTGAATGAAACGCTCAGGAGCAATTTGCAAAAGAATACCATTTGTGTTGTAACGGGGTTCTTTGG
>QQUB01000265.1 GCA_008501835.1 Bacteroidota bacterium | reverse complement strand
TCCGAAAAGGTTTTGAAATTGAAATGATGATTTACCACGCTGGCGGGGTCGGGTTTAAGCAAGAAAGTGAGAACTTTTTTGACTTAAATCCGGGGGTGGAATTTCTCCAGGAAGTGAGTCCACCCCGAAATTTGACTTGGAATTTTTTTCTGATTGACAATTATTTGTGTCAAATTTGACCCCGCCAGCGTGGTAAATTTTAAGCAAAACCCAAAAAAATGAAAATAACCTACCTCCTTTGCCTGCTTTTTTCTCTTCATCTTTTATTGCCAGCACAAGAAGGCTTCATTGAAATATATGATTTAGGATATAGTGGAAACGGTTTTATTAACCTGAGTCTGGATAACGACACCTTATTGTGTGTTGGTCGGGCTGTAGATAGTACTTCATCCCTTTGGGGAATTTTATTTGCAAAACTGGATACTAACGGTCAGGTCCTTTTTCAACGATTGTATTTAGATCCTGATGGAAATCATATTTACATAAGAACCAATTCCTCTATTATCAAAACACAAGATGGTGGGTATGCAATGTGCGGTCACGATCAAACCCATGCATATTTTCTAAAAATTGATCCCATCGGAGAGATTGAGCTATTTGAAAAATATGAGTTTGATGTTTTATGGCTTGGGCAAAAGAAAATAATAGAAGTTGATGATGGATATCTACTGTGTGGGACTAAACAAGAGAATAATTTTTCGTTGGAGGTCTATGTAAAGAAAATTGACAAACAAGGTAATGAAATATGGATACAGGATTACGGTGCACCAGCGATAAACGATATTATGAACAGCTTTTTGAAATTAGATGAGAATACATATATAATCGGATATGGGCAATCTGCATCGGATGGAACTACAGCCTTATGGGGAAAAAGTAGAATTACAGCCATTGATAGCCTCGGAAATATTAAATGGGAGTGGGCATCTAGCCCTGTTGATGAGTTTTTTGCTTTATGGGGGCTAAACCCAACGCCAGATGGAGGATGGATTTTTGTTTGTAACTACGTTCATAATTTTTGGAATGAAAATGATGATCATAATGCAAGGTACAGGATTGTAAAATTGGATTCAGACAGAAACATTGAATGGACAAAGTTTTTTGGAGAATTTGATAATGTTGTAAAAGTGATGGTGGATTTAATTCCAGCACCAAAGGGAAATTATGTGGGCGTTGGAAATTATTCAGAACTTTTGGACGCAGGAAGGTCTTATTCAGCAAGAACTTTTAAAATCACTTCTGAAGGAGACAGTCTTTGGAATCGGATGGACACAGTGGTTTGGAATGGAAGCGGTTCTTCAGGTTGGGGAGAAGCATTTCATACCGGTATTGTGGCCTTGCCTAGCGGTAGCACCATTTCCTGTGGTCATACAACCTATGTTAATTACCCTATTGCTCGATCCTATGCTTTTTTAATAAAACTGAATAAAGACGGTTGTGTGAATCCCGGCTGTAATCCATCCATAAATGCAGTTGATTGGGAGCAAGTGGTTTCCTTCAACTTATTCCCTAACCCTGCAAATGACTGGTTGAAAATAGAAGGACAAGGCATTTTCGATGTAGAAATATTTGACGTAAACGGACGGTTATTGACTCAAAAATCAAAACAAAAGGATGTTTCAACCATTCATGTTGATAACTGGCCCAATGGAGAATATTTTGTAAGAATCCGGATTGGGAAGCAGGTTGTGATTAATAAGGTTTTGAAGATTTAGGAGGAAGGCTATTTCATCCCTTTCCTGCCAAACTTACTGCAAATAGGACATTGCTCCGGCTTGTGTCCTCTTGCCGGACAGTACTCCCTTCCAAAAAAGATAATTTGAAGGTGGAGTTTGTTCCAGGTCTCTTTTGGAAATACCTTTTTTAAATCTGCCTCGGTTTTTACCACATTCTTTCCGGTACTCAATAACCAACGGTATGCCAGGCGATGAATGTGGGTGTCAACGGGAAAAGCAGGAACACCAAAGGCTTGTGACATGACCACTGATGCCGTTTTATGCCCCACTCCCGGAAGTGCCTCGAGGTCTTCAAAATTGGCCGGAACCTCACTATTGTGCTTTTCAATAAGAATATTCGAAAGATCCCAGATCGCCTGTGATTTCCTCGGAGCCAATCCACAAGGTCTGACGACGTCTTCAATCTCCTTTACAGAAAGCAGGATCATTTTTTCTGGAGTATCGGCTTTTTCGAAAAGAATTGGTGTAACAATATTTACACGAGCATCAGTGCTTTGGGCAGAAAGCAACACAGCTATCAATAAGGTGTAAGGATCTTTATGGGTAAGAGGAATGGGTGTTTCCGGATAAAGATCTTCAAGAATTTCGGCAATGGCTGTGGCTCGTTCTTGTCTCGTCATTTTTAATTCTAAATTTACTATTTACTGGTACTGCTTACTGGTACTGCTTACTGGTACTGGTACTGCTTACCGGTACTGGTACTAATACTCAAAAGTTCCGTTTTCTGTTTCAATTCGGACATGTTCGCCTTCCGCTTCTTCCACATAACCGCAAATCTGGGCATCGATACCAAAACTTTTTGAAATATCAATAACCATCTGAGCATGTTTTTCGTCCAGGTATACCTCCAGTCTCTGCCCCATATTGAACACCTGATACATTTCTTTCCAGGAAGTACCGGATTCCTTTTGAATCATCTCAAAAAGCGGTGGTATCGGCAAAAAGTTGTTTTTGACAATGCGTTTGTTCTGAACAAATTTGCTGACTTTGGTCTGTCCTCC